>JACQVJ010000142.1 GCA_016209805.1 Ignavibacteriota bacterium | reverse complement strand
GAACATCATACAATCAGATTCCTATCGAGACTCCTGTACTGTATTGCCTCACTCACATGCTCGGGTCTGATCTCGGCGCTTGCGGCAAGGTCGGCAATTGTCCGTCCCACCTTCAGGATCCGATCATACGCACGTGCGGAGAGACCCAACTTGGTGATTGCCATCTTCAACAGCTCCTCACCAACGCTATCCACCTTGCAGAACTCCCGAATCTCCTTCGACTGCATATCCGCATTAGCAAAAAGGCCCGACCGTCCCTTGAACCGACGTGCCTGTTCTCCTCTTGCCTGAATCACACGCGCACGAATCGATTCAGAATTTTCTCCACTCTGTTTGCTCGAAAGCTCGCACGTCGATGTGCAAATCAATCCTATCGAGAAGCGGGCCAGAGATCTTCGCCATGTACTTCTGAATTGCAAGCGGATTGCACGTGCATTCTTTTGTCGGATCGTTATAGTAGCCGCAGGGACACCGACACATTGCTTTTCGCACGCTTGTTCGGTATCATTGATGGTATCGCAGCGCGACCAATCAGAGATCCGGCACTTGCATTAGACCACATACTCAGGACATTCACCGACAAGTGCGGTTTCTTTCCACCGTTGAGCCTCGCCGGTAAGGCTTCATCTTCTTTCAATCGACAATGAGTAAGCGGATTGGACATACTGCGTTCCCTCATCAGATAACTCCTTTCAATGATCGGCAAGAAAATCTCACAGTACCTTATCCTTGAGAAACTCGGTGGCGGCGGGATGGGAGTGGTCTACAAGGCCGAGGACACAAAACTCAAGCGCACTGTTGCCCTGAAATTCCTGAGTGACGACCTCATCAGTGAGAAAGAGGCGAGGGAGAGATTCCTCCTTGAAGCACAGGCCGCATCGAAGCTCGATCACCCAAATATTTGTACCGTCTATGAGATCAACGACGCCGGCGACGGTCACATGTTTATTGCAATGTCCTTTTGCGAGGGTGAGTCGCTCAGAGAAAGGATCCGAACCGGGCCGTTGCCGCTTCAAGAGGCAGTCGGTATCGCCCTGCAGATTGCCCAAGGCCTCGCTTGCGCACACAATACCGGCGTGGTCCATCGCGATGTCAAACCTGCGAACATCATGATGACGCCGCAGGGCATCGTAAAGATCGTGGACTTTGGACTTGCAAAGCTTATCGGAATGTCTCGACTGACGCAAGTAGGCGCAACCGCCGGCACCATCGCATACATGTCACCCGAACAGTGCAGGGGCGAGTCGCTCGACCAGAGAACGGATGTCTGGGCAGTTGGCGTGGTGCTGTATGAAATGCTTGCCGGTCAGCACCCCTTCAAAGGCGACTATGACCAGGTAATTATCTACTCCATTCTCAATAGTGAGGTGGTCTCAATTACCGAGCAGAAAGAAGACATCCCTCCAGAGGTCGAACAGATCATTAGGAAATGTCTGCAGAAGGATCCTGCGAAGCGCTATGCGAATGCAACAGAGCTCGCAGAGGATCTCGACCGGGTGTTACGGGGAGAGAAACCAAAAGGTTCGCGCCCGCAACTCACTGCGAGGTTTCCAGTCCACTCGATCCCTCGCGGCGCGCAAGGTGTAGTGAAACTTGTGGCCGGAGTAATCATCGCCGTTGCGTTGCTCCTGCTGATTCCGACCATCAGAGACCCTCTGCAAGACTGTCTGAAGGTTACGATCATTCCGGAAGAAAAGCACCTGGTGGTACTCCCGCTTACAAACGTAGGGGACGATCCGGCAAATCAGGCATTCTGTGATGGGCTTGTAGAGACTCTCACGAGCAAGCTCACACAACTCCAGCTGGCGCACGGCTCCCTGTGGGTGGTTGCAGCAAGCGAAGTACGCGAAAGAAGTATCTCCAGTGTGAGTCAGGCCCGGAAGATTTTCGGGGTTACGTTGGGGCTGACGGGGAGCGTGCAACGAAATAGGGACCGGATTCGCCTGACCCTGAACCTCGTTGACGCGAAGACATCCCGCCAGCTTCGATCGACCGTTTCGGACGAAACCGGCTCAACACTCTCCGTTCTTCAGGATAAGACTATACGGAATATTGCAGAGATGCTTCAGGTTGAACTCGACCCGGGGGCGCTCCATGCTCTGACCGCGGGAAACACAGATATCGGGAAGGCGTACGATTTCTATTTGCAGGGACGCGGGTATCTCCAGCGATACGAGCGGATGGAAAACCTCTCCATTGCCATTTCTCTTTTTGAAAGAGCACTGCGGGAAGATCAGGAG
>JACQVJ010000141.1 GCA_016209805.1 Ignavibacteriota bacterium | reverse complement strand
GGAAATGGAATTGCGGATGGTGAAAAAGGACGGCCTTTCAGGATGACGTTCCTGAAGACTTCATTGATGCTCGTATTGGCTCCCCCGACTGCAATCTCAATGGTGCTCTTTGGCTTTCCCGGCCATCGCGTGACGCTTCCGGAAAAAATACTATCGAGTTGCCCCACCCGGAGCTGCTTCAACGCGTTGTCTCTGTGACCGATGACGGCAACGGCGTCGAGTGCAATCTTGTACTCCTGATACTCAATCCCAGCAGCTTTGATGACAGCCCGCTCTTCTGCGTTGAAACTCCGCGCACAGACAATCACCCTGACACTATCATCGATGAAATCGGCAATCGCTGATCGGGCTTCCGCCGACCGGATATCGACCGACGCATCCTTGTACGTGCGTTCGAAATCCTCCTTCAGCAACTTCAATACAGGAAAGACAGATTCGTCGCATTCGACCCTCACTTTTCCCGAAGTGGTACTCGGAAGCTGTTGTTGCTGACATCCCCACAGACCGACGGCTGCCAGGAGGGGGAAGAAGATCTCAGGACGAAGCATTACGATCTATCCGGATTCCTGAAAAAAGCAATTGCAAATCGGTATGCACCATACAGAAAAACCACGGCACCGAGGATGATCCGGTGCTGGTCCGCAAGAAACTGTTGTCCCCAGCCTGCGATCACGAGGATTCCAAGACCCATCACCGCCGATGAAAGAGTCAGTACAGTGTACCTGAGTATTGCAGGCGCATTCATCGCTGCCATCCGGAATCCGACGCGAGCAAGCACCTCGTAACCGTTGCGCGAGTTACCCTATCTCTTGTCTGCAAGCTTGAACTTGAACGGAACCGAAACCCACACGGAGACCGGACCGTTGTTCATGTACGCGGGAGTGAAGACCCATTGCTTGGCAGCTTCGACCGCCGCTTCGTTGAAGATCTCTGCGTCGCTTTTCAGAATCACGACCTGCTTTGATTTCCCTTCTTTGTCAACCCAGATCTTTACGATCACCCGCCCTTCAAGACCTGCCCGCATCGCGAGTTCCGGATACTTCGGCTCGACGCGCTTCACGATCACGGGTTCCTTTTCCACGGGGACGAAGTCTGCAGGCGGTCCATCGTCAATGATGATGTCCTGCTCGATCGCGATACCATCGCCCGTTCCTTCTACGATCGGCGCAATCTCCTGACTCATTTCTGTTTGGGTTGCGATTGTTTGCTCGGGACTCACCTCGGCATCGGGCACGGGCACGGGCGCCCCAACTGTCGGTTTCGCCACCGGTGCGGAGACCGCAATCGGTGGAGGAGTATTTGCACTGGTGATTGATGGAGGAGGACCCAAGTCGCTGTATTTCATGATCCGCACGTTCATCACCGGTGGCTCCTCCGCACGAAGTATTTCGATCAGATAGTACGAGCCCACGACCACAAGGTGAAGCGCAACGGCAATAGACATCCCCAAGAGCCAGTACTTCTGGTAGACCCGCTTCAGTTCGATTGCCCCGTATTGAGCCCCGTGGTGGTAGGCAGCCGACATTGTCATAGAGGTCATACTACTCTCCCTTTGTGTTGTTATGACTTGACTTTCGCCAGCAGCGCTTTGTCCTGATCCAGAAGCGGTGCAAGACTAAAGCGCGAGATCTCAGCAAGTTTCAACTCATCCATCAGGTTGACCATCATGCTGTACTTGCCTTCTCTGTCCACTTTGACAAGCGTAACGAGTTTCGGATTCGCAGCGGCACGGTCTCTCAAAAAGGTACGCAATCCCGCAAACTCAATTTTCTTGGGCGACTCAATACCGATACTCCAGTAAATCTCACCCTTACTGTCAACCCTGAGAGTCAGCAGATTCGACTCGGCAATCTCCACCTTTGTCTCCTCCGGAGGGAGATTGATCTCCATGGTCTGTGGTCGGGACATTGTTGTTGTGAGCATGAAGAACGTCAGCAACAGAAATGCAATGTCAACCAACGGTGTCATATCGATCCGAATCCCTACCCTGCGGGATTTCTTTTTCTTTTTTCCCTTGGTGTGCCGTCGGGTTTCGCCGCCACCTACATCGACGCCAGCCATATATTATAATCCTCCTAAGACTGATTTTGTTCCAGAAACCTGGAAGATCGGTTACAGGCCTTCACGATCGCCGGTTGCGAGATTCGTGACGAGATTAAACCGCGTGATTTTTGTTTTCTGCAGGATGTTCATCACATCCTCCGCAATCCCGTAGTCAGCGTCCTGGTCTCCTTTGATCACCGTGCGGAGCTTCGGATTCGCTGTGCGCGCCTGGATCAGCAGATCGGCAAGTCTGTCCTTCGGAACTTCGATGCTGGCCTTCAATTCGTTCTCCTTCCCGAACAATCGTCCACGCAATCTCTGTGAATCGAGACCGAGAAAGATGCGTCCGCCAGGATGAGCAGCATCCGACTTGCTGATTGTTATCGTCATGACATCCGACTCAGGCAGCTTAAACTCAGAATGCGAGGAAGGAAGAATAATCTGCACCTCTTCGGGCGGCTTGAATTGCGTTGTCATCATGAAGAACGTCAACAACAGGAAGGCAATGTCCACAAGCGGGGTCATGTCGATCCTGATGCCAACGCGACGAACTTTTATCTTCGGCATAATGCCCTCGCTCGAGGATTATTCAGTGGTCTTCGTGTTGAGAATCTGCACGACGTTGTAGCTTGCCTCGTCGATCATATAAGTGAAATTGTCAACCTTTGTCGTGAAAAAGTTGTATGCCACGATACCGACAATAGCCGCGAACAGCCCGAGCGCCGTGTTGATCAGTGCCTCGGAGATACCGATCGAAAGCTGGATGGCATCGGGTGCTCCTGCCGTTGCGAGCGCGGCAAATGCGCGGATCATTCCAATCGTTGTCCCGAGCAAGCCAAGCATCGTCGCGATGGAAGCAATAGTGGAAAGCGCGACAAGGTTCCGCTCCAGGAGTGGAGTTTCGAGGCTCGTTGCCTCTTCGATGGCGCGTTGTGTTTCCGTCATCTTCTTATCCACGTCGAGCTTTTTGTCGCCCACAATAGTCTTGTACCGTTCAAGGCCCGTGCGGATGATCGCCGCAGCGGACCCTCGCTGGGCATCGCACGCCCGTACCGCCTCATCGATCTTTCCTGCCATCAATTGATTCTGCACAGTTTTCAAAAACACCGGCAGCGACGCGCGACCGTTTGCCTTCTTCAGAGAGAATTGACGCTCGAAGACAAGCGTGAGATTCATCAGCGTAAGGCAAATCAACGCCGGGACAACATAGCCGCCGGTGAACACCGTGCCGAGCAAGTTTGTCGGGACCTGACGATTCTCGCCATCTCTGAAATTGGCCGGATTCCCGAGAATAAACCACCAGATCGAGAATGCAACAATTGCCGTCACGACGATCACCGTTGAAAGAAAGATCGATTGCTTCATCGCGCTACACTCCTTTGGTAATAAATGATTTGTGAATTATTGACGTTTCTGTTTCAAGATTCAAGAACCGCTATCCTTCCGACAGACTCTTGATCGCGTCCTCACGAGTTTCACAGACTTCAAACACCATCGTCAGCTTTGTTATCACAAAGATGTTGTTGATGCTCTTGTTGATTCCGCATAGCTTGACCTGACCCTTGTTGCGAGAGTAGGTTGTGTGTGCAGACACCAGCACACCGATTGCCGTGCTGTTGAGATATGTGACCTTGGCGAGATCGATGATAAGCTTCTTATTCCCCTGCTCAACAAAATCAGCAACGGCGCTGCGCAACTCGTCGGTCTCCTCACCCCCAACCAGTGAACCCTTCACTTCAATGACGCCAATCGTCCCGCTTTGTAGTGTAGTCGTTTTGATTGCCATGTTGTCTCCGAAGATCTGACCGATGG
>JACQVJ010000139.1 GCA_016209805.1 Ignavibacteriota bacterium | reverse complement strand
CCGAACGGCGCGGGAAAGACAACAACGTTCTACATGATCGTTGGGATGATTACACCGAATGAGGGTCGGGTCTTTCTCGATGGGACGGAGATTACGAAGATTGCAATGTACAAGCGTGCCAGGATGGGAATCGGTTACCTTCCACAGGAGGCGTCGGTATTTCGGAAAATGACAGTGGAAGAAAACATAATGGCTGTTCTGCAAATGATGGACCTGAGCGCGGCCGAGAGAAGGGCGAGATGCGACGAGCTGATGGCGGATTTCAGTATGACACACATTGCGCGGAGCAAAGGATATATGCTTTCAGGTGGTGAGAGGCGTCGTACCGAGATTGCTCGTGCCCTTGCCACAAACCCTAAGTTCATCCTTCTGGACGAGCCGTTTGCCGGCATTGATCCCATTGCGGTGGAGGAGATCATGAGAATAGTGGCCGGTCTGAAAGAACGAGGGATCGGCGTACTCGTCACCGACCACAACGTCCATGAAACACTTTCTATCACCGACCGTGCTTATCTCCTCTTTGAGGGAAGGATTCTCAAGTCGGGGACATCCGAGTTTCTTGCCAATGACCCCGAAGCACGAAAGCTCTACCTCGGGGAAAAATTCAAACTCGACCGCTATGCATGATTGTCGTGGAACTTTTCGTGATGCGGGGACGTTTTGTAGGCATTGCTGACATCTCTAAATCCCATTTCAAATACTCATATCAGGAGACATTACTATGAAGCGCTTCACGTTGTTGGTTGCAACGCTCGTCTTTGCCATCGTTGCGTTCGCTCAGGATACCAAGACTGACGATAAAAAGCCTGCAAAAGCCGCGGCAAAAACAGTCTCAATGAAAGGCTATGTTGTTGATGCAATGTGCGCAAAAGGCATAGCAAAGAAAAACAATGTTATGGAGCGAGCCGCGAAGCACACAAAGGAGTGCGCTCTCGAGGAAGCGTGTGCAGCAAGCGGATACGGACTCTTCTATGACAACGGTACGTGGGTGAAGTTTGATGAAGCAGGCGACAAGGAGGCAATGGCCCTGGTTCAGAATACAAAGATGGAAAAAGAGATAATGGTTGACGTGACAGGGAAGATGGAAGGAGACATCCTGGTACTTGCTTCAATAAAGGAGGCCAGGATGGAAACGAAGGTGAAGGGCGCCAAGGAAGAGACTCACGATCACAAGTAACCGCGATGTGAGCTTGTCTGTTGAATGAAAAAGTCCCGTTGCCTCTCGTGCAGCGGGACTTTTTTGTGTACGACTCTCCAATTATTACGATGTCTTCTTTTCCGATGAGGAACCGGACGCCTTTGTATCCGACGGTTTCGCTTCCTTTGCCTCCGGCTTCTTTTCTTCCTTCTTCGTTTTTGTCTTTTCTCCCTTGCCCCCATCCTTCTTGTAGTCGGTAAGGTAGAATCCGCTCCCTTTGAAAATTAGCCCTCCGCCGGCGCCAATGGCTCGCACAAGGCCATCAGTGTTACAGTTCGGACACCGCGTTAATGGTGGATCATTGATTGACTGAAGCTCTTCCAGTTCATGACCACATTGCTTGCACACATATTGATACGTCGGCATTAGGATCTCCCGTCAAAGCGTTGTTGATGCGGTAGAGGTTTCTTCTCACGGACCCTGACGATCATGCCAACGCCTCCAGTCCTTGTTTTATACGGTTCACGCCCTTCTCAAGATCGGTCATGGAACAGGCATAAGACATCCGGAGGCAATCATCTGCACCGAATGCGACGCCTGGAACGAGGGCCACATGATGATGCTCCAACAGATACCGCGCCATGTCGTTCGAATTCTTGATCAGCTGGTTCTTGAAACGCTTCCCGTAGTATTTTTGAATGTCAAAAAGAAAATAGAACGCCCCGCCGGGGGGCTGCACGCCGAGATACGGGATCGATGAGAGAGACTTGTACACCAAGTCGCGCCTCCGATGGAATTCACGTACCATCATTTCGAGATCACTTGTGGGACCGAGGAGAGCCGCCACGGTTGCTTTCTGTGCGATCGAGTTGGGATTCGATGTTACCTGACTTTGCACCTTTGCCGCTTCCTCCATCACCTTCGCCGGTCCTCCCATGAACCCAATCCTCCATCCTGTCATCGCGTAGGCCTTGGATACTCCATTGATTGTGATGACCTGATCACGGATGCTTTTGATCGACCCCAAACTGAAGTGTCGGCTTCCGTCGTAAATGACTTTCTCATAAATCTCGTCCGTGATTACAAAAATCCCGGTCTCTTTCACAATTGCCGCTATATCCTCCATCTCGCTTCGCGTATACACGACTCCCGTTGGATTGCCGGGCGAATTGATGATCAGCGCTTTTGTCTTTGGGTGAATCGACTGCCTCAAGCGCCGGCGATCCACTCTGAAACCATCGTCAGCACACGTCTTGACAATCACAGGTGTGGCGTCCGCCAGCTTTACCATCTCAGGATAGCTGACCCAAAAGGGACTTATGATAACCACTTCGTCCCCCTTGTTGCAAATGGCTTGCAGCGCATTGAAGATGGATTGTTTCGCTCCAGAAGAAACAAGAATCTGGTTTGTCTCGAAATGCAAGTCGTTATCTTCGCCGAACTTTTTGACAATGGCGTCAAGAAGCTCCGGAATTCCCTGGTTGGCAGTGTAGTGAGTAAAATTCGCCTCGATGGCTTTTATGGCGGCTTCCTTAACGTGGCGCGGTGTCGGGAAATCCGGTTCCCCGGCGGTCAGACTGATGACGTCCACGCCAGCTTCTTTCATGCTCCTCGCTTTCGCGCTCAAAGCGAGTGTTTGAGATTCTTCAACCCCCTGGACTTTTCGGGATAAGGTGAGCATCCGGAATTATTGTTTCGTGCGAGAAGATCGAATCTTTGCTGCCAGCCGTCGCTGCACGTTCCTGGGAACAAACTCCGAGACGTCCCCGCCCAGTCGTGCAACTTCTCTTACGATTGTCGAATTGAGATATGTGTACCTCTCATCGGGCATCAGAAACACCGTATCGATTCGCGGGGCGAGCTTTCTATTTGTCAGTGCCATTTGGAATTCGTACTCAAAATCCGACACGGCGCGCAATCCCCGAATGACAACATTAGCCTTGCGGTGTCGGACGTAATCGACAAGCAGTTCGTCGAATTCATCCACCTCAACTCGCCTGTCGTTTCTGAAGACCTCCTTGATCATGGCAACGCGCTCGTCGTCAGAAAACAGTGGCGTCTTGGAGGAATTACGTGCGACAACTACAATCACCTTGCTGAACATTTGCGCTGCGCGTTTCACCACGTCAATATGACCGTACGTAATCGGATCGAATGTTCCAGGGTAGATTGCAATGAGGTTGGCCATGGTGGCAAGGTTATGATGTTATTGGTCGAAAAAATGTGACCACGGTTCTGCCGAACTTTTTTTCCGGCCCGGCAAGATATAGGGGAGTAGTCTCAAAATGAAGGTCCTGCGTATGTTCAATCAACAAATAGCCTTGAGGTCGAAGCAACTGGAACGTGACAATCAGCGCCGGCAACGACTTTACTTGAGCGTATGCATACGGCGGATCGGCGAATATCAGATCGTACGATTCACTGGCGTGTTTGATGAACGAGAGAACATCTGTTTCATGAATCTCTGTTTGGGACTCGCATCCCAGTGCCCGCAAGTTGCGCTCGATACGTTCAACCGCATCGCTGTTGTCTTCAACAAACGTCGCGCACCGAGCGCCTCTGCTCAATGCTTCGATGCCGAGGTTGCCACTCCCGGCAAACAGATCAAGGACCGAGGCTCCTTCCAGCTCGATTCTGGTAGCCAACATATCGAAGAGAGTCTGCTTCACCCGATCCGTTGCCGGTCGAACGGAAAGATCCCTGACAGTCGTCAGATTTCTTCCTTTGTACCGTCCGCTGATTACCCGCATTGTTTGAAATATAGTGCTTTCCGGTAATGCATGCTTGTCAATCCCTTCGGAGTGCAACGCCAACCGCCGACGTGAAATGATAGAACGGGGTGCTGAGGTTATTTGCAATGCGAAGCGAATCGGCAACGCGAACGTGCCGCAAGGGGTTTAAGGCCTCAACAAGAAGGCTTGATTCGCTTCGAATGCGGCTGAGGAGTTGGTTGTTCAGATGGGAGCCATATGCAGTTATGGAGTGAAGTCCCCTCGTCTCCCGCGAAAGGGTCCCGATTTGGTCCACGATTTCCTGGTCATCACGGATTGTGAAGTACGAGTAATCCTCCAGGTTGCCGCACCTGATCAGGCTGACGTCGAGTCTATTCTCTTTCACTCCAATGAGGGCTATATACTTTTTCGATTTGTCAGGGTAGTTGCTCCGGAGTGCGGTGTCAGCGCTGAAGTGGTCTACATCTAGTATTTGAAGTGCGAGGCCAAGATTCTCAATGGTCTTGTGAAGCGCTATCGTATCGTGGCGACGAACGGCAACAGTGAGGGTCTCATTCCATGGTTCGGTCTTCTCCTGAGAGAGAACGTGAACATCAGTAACGAAATCTGCCGGTGCATACTCGGGGAAGTACATGCTCAGTTCCCATTGAACGTGGTCACGTATCTCCTTGCGCGAGAGACCAGCATCCAGGGGGAGAGTGTTTAGAAACAGGAATGATGTATCAAGCGTTACGCCGACGTGTTTGGCGCGGACACGGTAGGTACTAATGAAGTGCGATAGATGTTCCATGAATCGGTCAGCCCCGTCACCGTTTTCCTTTGGCCCTGTAAAGAGAGTATTCTCCCATTCGCCCAAAGATAGAAGCGTATTCGATATACCGTCCTGCTCAATCTCTACTGCCTGTACTGTTTTGCTACTCAGGCTCAATCCCAGTATGAACCGTTTTACCGGCATGCGCTGAACTCTTACAAATGCTGAAAAGTGCTCTTGGAGCAGACACAGGAATGAGTCCGACAAGACGTACTGTGAAGGAAGCGATTCCAGGTGATCATGACGTGACGAATATGCTAAAAATGAGCGAGTTAATCAAGAAAACTGCCGCGCTCGTCATTGACTTTGAATGTTCTTTGGCATACCATACCCCGGCAGATTTTCTTCCTCGACGCGTCGCAGTGATTACATCATCGACACAATCGTGTTCCGCAAACCAGAAGTCACTGAAAGTCGTGCAACACCAAAGAACGACGAGATGGAACCACTACGTCTGAAGTATTGTAATCGCATGTGGATCGCGCTAACTCTTCTACTCATCCACATGATCTTGCCATCGGAATCGCATGGTGAGATGTATTCGTTTGACGAGGAGTGGCGTTGGGTGTTATTCACAACTGAGTCGGGCCTGCCGTCGAATTTTGTTTTCTCCGTTGTTGAGACGAACGACGGAACCGTATGGGTTGCAACAACTGCCGGAATAGCGTGGTATGACGGATACCAATGGATTCCGGTTGGTTCATCGACTGGATTTCCTGCGGGTGCTCCCCTCTCGATAGTCGCTGATTTAAGTGATAGTCTGCTTGTTACGATGGGAAAGAAAACCTTTCGTGTAACTACAACGGGCTTTCGAGAAATCCCCGTAAGGAATGTCGTATCGTGTATCCCCTTTGGACGTGACTCGCTTTTGATTCAAACTGATTCGCTGTTGTGGCTGTATAATCGCGGGACACTGAGACGGTTCACGAAGTTGCCCACCAAGGGAACTGTTCGTCAACTCTGGAGGGCAAGAGGGGGTGGAGTCTGGCTCAATCCTGAAGGGGG
>JACQVJ010000138.1 GCA_016209805.1 Ignavibacteriota bacterium | reverse complement strand
GTATGAGGACGGAAAAAACGAAAAGAGTGGCAGCCAGATGCCCATGTGGTTCCATGGAGAATCCCATAAGGGCAAAAAAAAACACTTGACTATTGAACGGGAACCCCTATCTTTGTGGAAGCGCTTCCATAGGCCCAATCTATTCGCAATAGGAAATCCCTCTTAATCATGGGTGTTACAATTTATGACCTGGCGCGGGAAGCCGGCGTTGGAATTGGCACCGTATCCCGATGCCTCAACAATCACCCAAACGTCTCCGCACAAACGAGAACAAAGGTTCTCTCCGTAGCAAAACTGTTGAACTACCAGCCCCATGCGCACGCACAACGTCTGGCCTCGAAGAAGTCCAACACCATTTCCACAATTATTCCATTCTTCACCAACTATTTTTTTGTAGAGATTTTACAGGGAGTGCAGGACAGAGCGCTCGAGCTTGGGTACGACTTGATTCTCTACGGGGTGAACAACCCCGCCCAGGCGGAATACTACCTGCGACGGTCATTGCAAGGGGGTCACGTCGATGGTGTCATGTATTTCTCGATGAAGTTCCCCGAGAACTACATTACGAAGTTTGAGGAGATCGGACTTCCCGTCGTTCTTGTCGATACATTCCACGAGAAGTTTGATTCGATACGCGTGAAGAACAAGGAAGGTGCAATGTTGGCAACCCGGCATCTGTTGCAGCTTGGTCATCGAGGGATTGCAATGATCAACGCGAGTCTTGACACTCTTCCTGCGAAAGATCGGCTTGAGGGGTTCAGGGCGGCCCTGGAAGAATTCGACGTTCCTTTCTCCGCGGAGCGCGTTTTCACCGCCACGAACGGCAAGCAAGATGGCTTCAACAGGGAAGCGGGGTACCATTCGATGAAGAATCTGCTTCAGGCGAGCGGAGGCTTGCAGTCGATCAGCGCGATCTTTATTGCAAGTGACGTTCAGGCCATTGGTGCGCTGGACGCAGCGCGCGAGATGGGAGTACGTGTCCCCGACGACATAGCTATTGTCAGCTTTGATGACATTGAGCTGGCTGAACACTCTCAGCTCACAACGATGCGCCAACCGATGCATGAGATGGGTACCCTTGCTCTCGACAAACTCTTTGCCAGGACAAAAGATCCAAAGGCACAGCCAACTCTAACCGAGTTTATGCCTGAACTCATCATCCGCCAGACGTGCGGCGCGAACGATGCCAGCACTCATTCGTTTTCTTCCAGTACTCGGATTGAGCTGGAAGAGTAAAGTGTGATGCCTATGATCCGCTTGATACTTGTTAACACAAATAAGGTTGTCCCGTCTCGTCATCTTGCGATCCTCGCGTTTTCCTTGGCGGTTTTCTCCCACGCTGCCTTTGCCCGGAACTCTCTGCTTCAAACGAATCTAAACCAAGTCCCCGCATGGGCAAAGAGTGCCGTGTGGTATCAAATTTTCCCTGAGCGTTTTCGCAACGGTGATCGGAAGAACGACCCTACTGTGACGGACATACTGGGTTCATGGCCGCACGAAGATCCGAAGGCGTGGCATGTCTCAAAATGGACAGGAGATTGGTACGAGCTTCAGTCCTGGGAAGATGCCGACAACAAGGGGTTCTACTACCGGGCTCAACAGCGGCGATACGGCGGCGATCTTCAGGGAGTTCTCGACAAGTTAGACTACATAAGCGACTTGGGTATCACAGCGATCTATTTCAACCCGCTCTTCGAATCTCCCTCTCTTCACAAGTACGACGCGACACTGTATCACCACATCGACAACAACTTCGGGCCCGACCCTGAAGGCGATCGCAAGATCTGGGAGAGCGAAGATCCCGCAGATCCTTCTACATGGAAATGGACGGCTGCAGACAGGTTGTTCTTGAAGCTGATAGAAGAAATACATAAGCGTGGGATGAAGATCATCATCGATGGCGTGTTCAATCATGTCGGCGTCACATTCTGGGCGTTCCGTGATGTAAAAGAAAAAGGGGAAAGATCGCTGTACAAGGATTGGTTTATCATTAAGAAATGGGACGACCCATCAACGCCACAAGATGAGTTTGATTATGCCGGGTGGTCTGGTGTCAGGGACTTACCAGAGTTAAGAGAGAACGAGAACGGATTGGTTGCCGGGCCACGCGAGCACGTTCAACACATTGTAAACCGATGGATGGATCCCAATGCCGATGGTGATCCGACCGACGGGATCGATGGCTGGCGACTTGATGTTGCCGAGATGGTGGCGATTCCATTCTGGCGTGACTTTCGAAAATGGGTGCGGGCTGTCAACCCCGATGCGTACCTCGTTGGCGAAGTGTGGTGGGAGGACTGGAACAACGGCGTAATGTTCAATGCAGCCCCGTGGCTCCAGGGGGATGTGTTTGATGCGGTGATGAACTACCGATGGGCACGGGAAACAGGACGATTCTTCAAGGATAGAAAAAACAAGATCAGCGCTACGGAACTGGATCGGCGGCTTGCTGCAATCCGTGGTGATTATCCGGAGGATGTCAATTACGTTCTCATGAACCTGATGGATAGTCACGATACCGATCGCCTATCCTCCCAAATCGTCAACTCCGACACACACTACGACAAGCATGTCAATCTCAACGACAATCCCGATTATGATGTACGCAAGCCAACCGTGGATGAGTTGAGAACTCAACAACTGATAGCTCTGTTTCAAATGACATATGTCGGTGCACCGACAGTTTATTACGGAACAGAAGCCGGGATGTGGGGAGCTGACGATCCCGACGAGCGCAAACCGATGCTCTGGGCGGATATGAAATTCGACAATGAGTCGCACCACCCTTTTGGGAAGGCTCGACCCGACGATGTAAATGAGTTCAATGCCGATATGTTCCAGCACTACAAGAAACTCATCTCGATTCGGCGCACAAACCCTGCTCTGGCGATTGGCACATACACGCCGCTGGTCGCCGATGATACCAACGATGTTTTGGCTTTCCTAAGCTCGTATGAGTCACAGCATATTGTCGTCGTAGTGAACAACTCGATGATGGCGCAGAGTGTCCGGGTTCCGCTGAATGACCATTTGAAGACGCTTCGGTGGAAGGGATTGCTTGACGGTATCGCTGTCGACGTATCCGGCAACAGTTTGCGGATGACCCTCGAGGCGAAATCAGGTACGGTGATTGAAGGAGAGGGGTCCCTATGAGGAAAGCCTCATTCATTACATCCCTTCTTGTCTCTATGCTGCTGGTCGGCTGCAGCAAGGAAAAACACGTTGCTGAGGTCGACGGGCGCACGATCACTGCTGATAATTTCAGGATCAGATATGCAAGCTATCTCTCCAGCACGCAATCGCGGGACAATATTCTTCTTCGTCAGAAGATTCTGAACAATATGATTAATGAGGTCCTCATCCGTGACGATATGCGGCGACTTGGTCTTGATAGAGACAAAATTGCGGAAAAGAAGTTGTATGAAATCCGTATGCAGGCGCTGCTCAACGCCTATGCTGTACGAGTCGGACATGATTCATTGAATATCACAGATCGGGAGCTCTACAATGAGTTCCGAATGTCGAACAGCCGTGCGAGTGCCCGGTATCTGTATGCGAGGACTGAAGAAGAGGCGTGGGGATTAAAGAGGAAGCTTGAAAGTGGGGCCACCTTCGAGAGTCTTGCGCGTGATATTTTTGAGGACCCCGGGCTCGCGAACAACGGCGGCTACCTCGGCTCATTTGGTGTTGGAGAAATGGAATCCGCCCTCGAAGAGGCGGCGTTCAATCTTCCTGTGGGCACGATATCGGATCCGATTCGATTGCGCATCGGGTATGCCGTCGTAAAAGTCGAGTCGCGAATCCAGCAGCCGCTGGCCAGCGAATACGACTACGCGGATAATAAGGAGAAACTGTACCGCTCTGTACATGACCGGAAAGTTACGTCTCTCATCCGCGATGCCGTCGATCGAATCGGTAGAGACT
>JACQVJ010000032.1 GCA_016209805.1 Ignavibacteriota bacterium | reverse complement strand
TTGCACGAGCTGCCGACTCTCCAGCGCGCCACGGTGATCCTCCGTCATATCGACGGGCTTTCGACAAAGCAGGTGAGTGGCATTCTACGCTGTTCGGAAGGGACGGTGAAGACACATCTGTACAGAGGCCTGAAAAAGCTCAGAGAGAAGCTGCGGTTCATTGAGGAGGAAGAGACATGAGCGAACATTCAAACATCAGCCGGATGTTGTATGAATACCTGAAGGGAGAGCTCGACCCGGATGATTATGGGAAGGTTGACGAGCATCTTCTCCATTGCACGCGATGCCAGAAAGATATACGCGAGCTGAATGCTGCAATAAGCATTTTCCGTCCGGTGGTTCGGCCAAGTGAGGAGCGGTCGGAGGAATTCTGGAACACCTTCGCTTTGGAAGTCGAGCAGAACATTCAGCGCACCGAACAGCATGGATGGAAAGAGCGGATTACAGAAACCCTGCAACAATGGAGCCCAACGCGTCGATGGGTTATCGTTGGTATGGCCGGCGCTGCCGTGACCCTTGTGCTCGCCGTGATAGCGTCGCGAACGACGTTTACTCCCGGCGTCGAAGAGACCCCACCGGAGGTAACGGAACTTGAGTCGGCTGCTTTGAATATCGATCGCATGAGCCAGTACTTTCGCAAATCAAAAACGCTCCTTGTCGGCCTAACGAACATGAAGATGTTCGACGATCAACCGGTCGATCTCAATGCCGAGCGGCAGGCATCACGAGAGCTGATTCATGAAGCACGCTATCTCAAACGGCAGCCCATCGATATGCGGTCTGCGCAACTGATCAACGATCTCGAAAGGGTTCTCATCGAACTTGCCAACCTGGAAGAATCGAGCGACATACCGGATGTGCAGCTTATTCGTTCCGGGATTCGTCACGAGAATCTGCTCTTCAAGATCCGCATGGCGGAGTCGCTGTATGACTCGTCACGCTTTGTCAGGGTTAGGCAGGAATTCTAAAGGAGACCATAATGAAAAGATATGCAAGCATCGTGCTTGGCAACATACTCACAGTGTTGATTGCGACAGCACAACCTTTGACCGCTCCGTCAGTTCCAGGGGTGGCGCCCAGAATAGCATATTCACACACTGCACCGGAGCCGCCTGTCCCTGCAGAGAATCAGGATGACCCTGCGTACCCATTGTACCGGGAGGGCTACAATCTGATCCTGGAGGAACAATGGGACGCGGCGAGAAAACAATTCTCGGAGCTTCTCAAGAAACATCAGAAGAGTGACTACGCTGATGATGCAATGTATTGGTCGGCGTATGCGTTGCGCCATATAGATGTGAAGTCGGCAAAAGACGCCTATCGCAAGTTTATCAAAGACTATCCAAAGAGCAGTTACTATGACGATGCGGTGGCCGATCTGAGCGAAGTTGATGCCGCGGTAATGGTGTCTGCCCCTCCGGGCGCAGCGGTGTTCATCGACAAAGGCCGTGAAGGTGGGTACAGTTATTCATACAGCTACGGTTCAAACCTCCGAAGAGTGGAGCGCGAGATGAAGCGCTTGAATCGTCGGCTCAGATGGACACATGCGCCTGCCATTGCTCCGATGGCGGTCTTCCCGCCACATGAGGAAGACCTCGATCCGCAAACCAAGCTGAAGATGGAAGCGTTGTATGCGCTGGCGGAAACAAAGGAGGACGAGCATTCCTTCAACACGCTGAAGGACGTTGCGACCAACCTGAAGCAGCCGCGTCCGCTGCGTGAAGCTGCGCTGGATGCTCTCTCCGGCTTTACCAAGTTCGACATCCTTCCGATCTACCTGGAAATCGCAAAGAAGGATACGAGCCCACAACTTCAAAGCTTTGCGATCGATTACATCAGTGTAGGGGCAAAAGACAAGAACAAATCTGTGGATATTCTTGTCGATCTTTTCCAATCTCTTCCGAAGAATCGGAAGGAACCACTGAAAACAGTATTCTATTCAATCGCGGAGATCGGAAACGACAGGGCAGTTGATTTCCTGACGAAAGTCGCCCTTTCGAATGAGAACTACGACCTGAGAACCGACGCGGTGTATTACCTCGGAAACATCGGAGGGGAAAAAGCCCGTTCGGCGCTGCTGCAAATCTTAAGACAGAATGGAGAATGAAGGACACATTTCAAATGAGGAGCATATGATCAACATACCTCTTTTTCTTTCCCTGATTTCTTTCACGACGATGATGTGCGGAACGTCGTGCGCACATCATACAAGCGGAACCGACGACATCGTGCTCATCCAAAGCGGATCGTCCCACTCACCGTGGATCGGTGTCTCCATTCAGGACATGTCGGCCCGGCTGGCACGCTCGATGGGACTCGATGTGAACGTTGGCGCGTTGGTAAACGACGTTGTCGAAGACAGTCCCGCGGATTCGGCGGGCGTTCATAAGGAGGATGTCATTGTTGAGTTCGACGGTACAAAGATTGATGATGCCGATGACCTTGTCCGCGCTGTCAACAAAACGGACCCCGGGATGTCCATCACTATGGTCGTAATGAGGAAAACCGAGCGAAAATCGCTTCAGGTGACTGTCGGTCGGGATCAATCCAGAAAAAGACATCGTTCGTTTGCCGTCAGGCCCCCTGTTGTCCCTCGCTTCCATATCTTCAGCCACACATCCGTGTACGGAATGAAGCTGGAAACGCTGAATGAACAGCTGGCGGACTACTTCGAAGTCCCCGGCCGCAGAGGAGTTCTCGTTGAAGAGGTGGAGCGACGTAGTGCCTCGGAGAAAGCAGGCTTTAGAGCGGGAGATGTTCTTCTCAAGATCGGAGAACAGGCCGTCGAACAATTGCGCGACGTATATGAGGCGCTGCGAGACTATAAGGATGGTGAGAAGATTCCCTTTGAGATCATGAGGAAGGGGAAGCAACAGGAGCTGACGTTGGAGGCAGACGAATCAGAGATGGATGGAGAGTATTTCTGGGAGCCGTTCGGCAAATACCATGAGGAGCATTACCCGCCAGAGCAGGAGCTGGAATTCTTCTTTGAAGATCGTGATGGGCTGAAGAATGATCTCAACGATCTAAGGCT
>JACQVJ010000140.1 GCA_016209805.1 Ignavibacteriota bacterium | reverse complement strand
GCTCGATCTACACAAGCTCAACGTTGTGACGAAGCGTAAACCGTCGGGCGAAGAGGTGCAGGCGATGCTGTTTGCGTGGCGGGTTGCAAAGCACGTAAAGTCGAACGCGATTGTGTATGCGTTGAGGGACCGGACGATTGGAATCGGAGCGGGACAAATGTCCCGTGTTGATTCCGCACGAGTCGCAACATGGAAAGCTGCGGACGCCGGTCTAAGCGTGAAGGGCACAGCGGTTGCATCTGATGCGTTCTTTCCTTTCGCCGATGGATTACTTGAGTCTGTGAAAGCCGGATCGACCTGCGTCATTCAGCCCGGTGGCTCAATCCGGGATGATGAAGTTATCAGGGCCGCCGATGAGCATAACATCGCGATGGTGCTCACCGGGGTACGACATTTCAAGCACTAAGTTGTTCACTCATTCTTTTTTCAACTTTAACCAGTCATGGGTATCTTCTCTCTCTTCTCCGCAGACCTTGCGGTCGATCTCGGTACTGCAAACACCCTCATTCACATGAAGGGAAAGGGGATCGTTCTCAACGAGCCCTCGATCGTCGCCTTCGACCGGAACACGAAGAAGATCGTTGCCATCGGTAAGGATGCACAGGAGATGCTTGGCCGGACGCATCGCGATATTCGCACCATCCGGCCAATGAAAGACGGTGTTATCGCCGACTTCGAGATCGCAGAAGGGATGCTCCGTGAGTTTATCAAGAAGATTCATGCGAACTGGAGACCGAGCCGCCGCATCGTCGTGTGTGTGCCGAGCGGTGTTACCGAGGTGGAAAAGCGGGCTGTGCGCGACTCGGCCGAACACGCAGGAGCCAAAGAAGTCCACCTGATCGCCGAACCCATGGCCGCTGCAATCGGTGTCGGTCTCGATGTCGAGGCACCGTTCGGGAACATGATCGTGGATATCGGCGGGGGTACAACAGAGATTGCCGTGCTTGCCCTCTCCGGCATTGTCAATGAAGAATCCATCCGCATTGCCGGCGACGAGATGAACAATGCCATCATTCAATTCTTTAAGAAGAACCACAACATCCTTGTCGGTGAACGGACCGCAGAAGCAATCAAGTGTGAAGTCGGTTCGGCGATGCCGCTCAAAGAAGAGATCAGTATCCGGGTGAAAGGACGCGATCTCGTCAATGGCATACCGAAGATCACCGAAGCCAGTTCTGTCGAAATCAGGGAAGCACTTGCCGAACCCGTGCAGGCCATCGTGGACGCCGTGAGGCTTACGCTGGAGCGTACGCCGCCGGAGCTTGCGTCGGATATTCTCGACCGAGGCGTGATGCTGAGCGGCGGCGGTGCCCTGCTCAAAGGTCTCGATGAACGACTCCGACTGGAAACAAGCCTCCCGGTTCATGTTTCGGAAGATCCTCTCACAGCCGTTGTGCGCGGCACTGGTAAGGTATTGGAGAACCTCAACCATTACTCCAAAGTCCTGATCAAGAGCAGGAGATACTGATGCGTGAGCGCGTATGAAGAAACTGCTCGACATAGTTTCTGCCTTTCGGGAGTATATTGTTTTTACGCTCTGCATCCTCATTGCGATCTTCCTGCTGACGGTGAACGACGGCCCGCAGATACGAGCCATCCGCTCAATAACAATAGTTTCCATCGGCTTTCTGCAGGGCGCGCTGGCGTTCATTCCCAACTATTTCGATTTGAGGGAGGAACACCGCATCCTCCGCGAACGCAACTTGAACCTTTCCAGCGAAGTGAGTCTCTTGCGCGAGAGCAGACTTGAGAACATCCGACTCCGGCACCTGCTCGGATTTAAGGAGCGGGCGCGACAGCACTACATCAGTGCAAATGTAGTAGGCAAGAATACGCAACTCCTCCGCAACACGATCACCATCGACGTCGGAGAATCGGACGGAGTGAAAGTAAACATGCCGATCGTGACCGACGGGGGATTGGTCGGAAAGATCATCGCCACCAGCAGCGGGTATGCCGTCGGACAGCTTGTCCTGAACAAGGACTTCCGGGCAAGTGCCAAGGTTCAGCGCGGCCGGGTCGACGGGATTATTGTGTGGGAGGGAGGTGACATGCTGTTGTTGAAGAACGTGGCCAGGACACTCGACGTGCGAGAGGGAGACGTTATCCAGACTTCAGAGTTCAGCAACCTCTTTCCGCCGGGCATCAGGGTTGGAGTCGTCAGCGAGATCAGCCAGAAGCAGGGGGCATTGTTTCAGACAATCGAAGTGACTCCGGGCGTCGACTTCAACAGGCTGGAAGAAGTGTTCGTGGTGAGACACCAGCCGGACACCAGCCGCATGGCTGTCGAGAACCGAATCGGCAGATAGACACGTGCACATGCGCCGGATCGTTCTGTATTTGCTCATTTCGGTTCTCCTCATCATTCTTCACACGACGCTGATGAAGTACCTTGCCATCGGCGACATCGTTCCGGATATTCTGGTCGTGTGGATTGTGTACGTTGCGATCAGGGACGGGCAACTCGCGGGGACGGTCACGGGCTTCTCCATCGGTCTTGCTATCGATCTGATGAGTGGGGTGGATGGCATGCTCGGTCTCTCAACGATGGCTAAGACTGTGTGCGGCTTCGCAGGAGGATACTTCTTCAACGAGAATAAGACTTTCCAGACACTCGGAAGCTGGAGATACATCGTTGCCATTGTGGTAACCTCGTTACTACATAATGTCATATATTTCATTATCTTTCTTCAGGGGACGCCCATCGGTTGGTCGGGAGCTGTTCTTCGCTATGGGATCCCAACGACAGCGTACTCCGCAGCGTTTGCCCTGCTTCCTATGTTCGTTTTCTTAAGAAAGTACTCATCGTAACATGCCAGCTGTTGACGACATCCAGATCTATAGCAAGCGACGAGTCCTGTACGTCGTTGTGATCCTCGCGTTCATGGTGTTCTTTGCACGACTCTATCAATTGCAGATGATCTATCAGGACGAGTATGGGAAGAAGTCAGAAGAGAACAGCGTTCGCATCATCACAAAGGATCCGGTGCGAGGATACATCTATGATCGCAACTGGAGACTCATCGTTGATAACAGGCCTGCGTTTACTGTCACCATCATGCCATATGAGTTCGACCGTCACGCCATCGACTATCTCGCCGGGCTTTTGCGTCTGGAGCCGCAATATATTCGGGATCGCCTCAAGAAAGGATCGGCCTACTCCCTTTTTGCTCCAGTCAAGATCAGTCGGGACATCGATTTCAGAATGCTGTCTGCGCTTGAAGAACAGCGCGAGTGGTTTCCGGGAGTGGACTATCAAGTTGAGTCGAAGAGATATTACGTAACCTCGGCACGCGCATCTCATATTCTCGGCTACACCAAGGAGATCTCTGAGAGCCAGATGAAGACTCTCGGTGATGAGTACACACAAGGGGACGTTGTCGGATCGGCCGGGCTCGAGGCACAGTATGAAAGGGCATTGCGTGGCAAGAAAGGATCTGAGTTCAGCACGGTCAACGTTCGTGGTCAGGTCGTCGGCAGCTTTGACAATGGGAGGAGCGACATCCAGGCAGTTGATGGAAACGACCTTCTGCTGACAATGGACTTTGATCTGCAAGCGCTCGCAGAATCCTTGATGACAGATCAGCGCGGTGCCATAGTCGCGCTCGATCCTCAGAATGGCGGTGTGCTTGCCCTTGTCAGCAAACCGGACTACGATCTCTCTCTGTTCAGCGGCGTTACGCCGCCGGGGGTCTGGCGACGGCTCAATGCAGACGTCTCGCGCCCGCTCTTTAACAGAGCAACCCTCACTCGTTACCCCCCGGGATCGACGTATAAAATGGTGCTGGCTGTTGCAGCGCTCGAGAGGGGAATCATCAAACCGAGCTCACGCATCCAGTGCGGTGGAGCGATACAACTCGGTCCAAAGGTGTTCAAGGACCTCCACGTTCATGGCTCCGTGAACATGACCGAAGCAATCCAGAAATCGTGTAACGTATATTTCTATCAACTGATGCTTAAAACCGGGCTTGACATCTGGGCTGAGTACGGTGCAATGTTTGGGTTCGGTCGTGTAACCGGAATTGATATCGGTGAAGAAAATCCCGGGTTGCTCCCCACAACCGACTTCATGAACAAACGATATGGCCCCAGTGGATGGACCAGGGGATTCCTGCCGAGTCTCGGGATCGGACAGGGTGAGCTGGGTGTAACACCGATTCAAATGGCGTGCTACGCGATGCTGCTCGCGAACAAGGGGACTTTCCACGAGCCCCACGCCGTTGCTGCAGTAATTGACAAGAGCCACCGGGTGACACACGATGTTACGTTCGAATCGAGAACGTTGCCGATTTCACAGGAGACGTGGGATATCGTAAGAGAAGGGATGCGACGCGTCGTTCAAGAACCAGGTGGAACAGGCAGCACGGCGCGAATTAAAGGGATCCAAAGCGGGGGGAAAACAGGAACCTCGCAGAATCCACACGGCAAGGACCATGCGTGGTATGTTGGATTCGCCCCGTTCGACAACCCGAAAATCGCTATCGCCGTCATGGTTGAAAACGCCGGCTTCGGCGGTTCATATGCAGCCCCGATTGCAGGCATGTGCATCGAGCAGTATATCCACGGTCGACTGATCCGCTTCGACACAAGACCTGAAGTAAAACCTGTCCCCGTGGTCGACACAACATCCACGAGACGCGCCTTGCCACAAGCCGGCATTGTGCAAGACCAATCCGCTGGAGGGACACAGAACTGAATCATGGCAAGCTTCGTCAAAGAGTATATCGACTACAAGACGATCCCCATTGCACTTGCACTCGCTGTGTTCGGACTCGTTTCGATTTACAGCGCCACCTACGATGCCCAAATGTCCGAGGTGACGTACAAACAGCTCATCTGGGCGGGTGTGGGTACTGCGGTCATGTGCATCGTCGCACTGACACCGTTGAGGATGCTGCAACGTCTCTCGTATCCGGCGTACTTCCTCTCTCTCCTGTTGCTTGCGTCCGTCCTCCTGCTTGGAAAGACTGTATCCGGGTCGACGAGCTGGTTCAACTTTGGCACTCTGCGGTTTCAACCCTCTGAGTTCGCGAAGATCACTACTGTGCTGGCTATCGCCATGTATCTCGCGCGAAACGACGTTAGCCTCAGAAAGGTGAAGGACCTCGCTGTCGTGGGGAGTATGGTGATAATCCCTGTCGTATTAATACTCAAGCAGCCGGACACGGGAACAGCCATCATTTACTTTGGAATGCTGTTCCCGGTCCTTTACTGGGGAGGCGCCACGAGGTTCACTTTGCTGGCAATAGTTGCACCGCTTGTTGCCGCGATTGCAGCGCTCTTCGGCACGACGCCGTTCCTGATCTCCGTCATCGTTCTTGGAACGCTGCTCTACCTGACCAAGGAACACCGGATCGTTGCGGCAATTGTCTTCTCCGTCACCGTGCTTGTCGGGATTTCCGTTCAATCGATATACAGCGGATTGAAACCATATCAGCAAAAAAGAATCGACACGTTCCTCGATCCTGCCGCTGATCCGCAGGGTGCGGGTTACAATGTGCTTCAGTCAAAAGTCGCCATCGGGTCGGGAGGCTTCTTTGGCAAGGGCTATCTGCACGGCACGCAAACTCAACTGAACTTCATACCCGAGCAATGGACGGACTTTATTTTTTGCGTCCCCGGTGAAGAGTTCGGCTTCTTCGGTTCGACGATCGTGTTGGTCCTGTTCATGGGGCTGTTATTGCGAGGTATTACGATCGCGTCAAGTGTGAAAACGCCTTACGGAAGTTTGGTAGCACTCGGTGTGACTGCCATCTTTGCGACCCACGTTTTCATCAACATCGGCATGTCACTGGGTCTTCTTCCGGTGATCGGCGTTCCCCTTCCGTTCCTGAGTTACGGGGGATCCGCCATGATTACGAACATGGCCATGGTGGGGCTGCTGGCAAACTTGCATGCTCACCGAAAAGAGTATTGACTCTGTCAACCATCACGCATCCCTCATCACCCTGAATTCATTCTTTACTTCACATGAAAAAGAAGAAAACGAACCGAACGACACAAGACAAGACAACACCATCGAGAACGTCCTCTCTTGAAATCCCTCTTGCCAAGCTCCGCTGGAAGTGCAGCCCCGAGGATCTTGGCATCGGCAGTATGGAGGAAGCAGAGCACGTTACGGAGATCATCGGCCAGGATCGGGCGCTGCGCGCATTGCGCGTCGGACTGGAGATGCAACACCACGGCTACAATATCTTCGTAACCGGAGACTCCGGCACGGGACGGACAACAACAATCAAGAGACTGCTGGAGGAGTTTGAGACCCGCCGCGTTGATCTCACCGACAAATGTTACGTTCACAATTTTCACGACCCTGATTCGCCTTTGATGATTGCGCTGCCGGCCGGACAGGGAGCCTCCTTCAGAAAGGATATTGCGGGTCTGCTCACCGAACTCGTCAAGGGGATTCCCGCAGTGTTTGAGAGCCGTCGCTACCAAGAACAGCGGAAAGCCACGCTCGAGCATTTCCAGGAACGACAGCGGAGCGTCCTCAAAGATCTTGAAAGAAAGGTCAAGGAGAAGGGCTTCGAAGTTGTCCAGGTGCAACAGGGACCGGGAATGCGGCCCGAGATCGCCCCCGTCATCGAGGGGAGTCCTATCAGCATCGATCAGCTTCAAAGCAAAGTGGATGAAGGGGTGATGACACATGGAGAAATGCAGAGGCTCATTGTGCAGCAGGGTGAACTAGAGCGCTTGATGGACATCGCCATGCG
>JACQVJ010000007.1 GCA_016209805.1 Ignavibacteriota bacterium | reverse complement strand
GTTATGGCGACGTGTTACTGTATGAGGATCTGAGCTTTGTTCTCCCGCCCGGTGGGATCGTCGGCATCATCGGCCCGAATGGCGCCGGCAAGACAACACTCTTCAGGATGATAACGGGCGAGGAAAAGCCTGATACGGGGACAATCAAAATTGGCGAGACAGTGAAACTTGGCTACGTTGACCAGTCGCGCCCGCTGAATCCCGGCAAGAACATCTGGGAGGAAATAAGCGGAGGAGAGGACCTTCTAACGCTTGGCAATCGTGAGGTAAACTCACGGGGGTATGTCGCCCGGTTTGACTTTACCGGAGCCGACCAACAGAAAAAAGTGGGCATACTCTCAGGAGGGGAGCGTAACCGTGTTCACCTCGCAAAAGTCTTGAAAGAGGGAGCCAACGTCTTGTTGCTCGACGAGCCCACGAACGATCTTGACGTCAACACGCTTCGTGCACTCGAGGAAGCGCTCCTTAACTTTGCGGGATGCGCTGTTGTGATCTCTCATGATCGATGGTTTCTTGACCGTGTTGTCACACACATCCTTGCATTTGAGGGTGATAGCAAATCATTGTGGTTCGATGGCAACTACTCAGAATATGAGGAAGACAGAAAGAAGCGTCTCGGCATTGAGGCCGAGCAGCCACACAGGATCAAATACAGGAAGCTCATGAGAAGTTAGTCGGCGAGCGAGGAACAATTGCCATCAGAGGAAGTTGGTCCTGCGGTTTGACTATTCAATTAACACATTCAACTCGGAACACAATGCAGCCGGCTTTTCTTTGACGTTGAGGCCGGAGTTCCGAAACCCAGCATCGTGATTGCGGAGATCGTTCATGCCGGAGCTACGACTGAACGTGATTACCAGAGACTGGGTGATCATGGCAACCGAGCGGGCGAAGCGCCCGGAAGAGTTCGTTTCGTTGGAACGCACGTCGTTGCTGCCGCGTCTGGCGTACGAATCTGGATGTCCGTTTTGTCCGGGCAATGAATCGCAAACACTGAAGGAATGCCTGCGCCTCGGCGATACCGGGAAGTGGCGCGTCCGGGTCGTCCCGAACAAATTCCCCGCGCTGAACGAAGAAGGGCAGCGGATCAGAACTGCCCGCGGGATCTTTCGCTCAATGAATGCGGTGGGATTCCACGAGGTGATTATAGAACACCCGCGGCACAATACTACAACGGCGCTGCTTGATCAACGAGAGATTGTCGACATTCTGAGCGTGTACAGGCAGCGCTACTCGGAGATCAAGGAGGATCAACGGATTGAGGCGATCATCATCTACAAGAACCATGGTGAAAGCGCGGGCACGTCGCTCGTGCATCCCCACTCTCAGCTTGCGGCAACTCCCGTGGTACCATTCCAGTTCAGAGGGCGAATCGCCGAGGCGGTCCGCTATTTCGACGAACACGGCGGGTGCATCTTCTGTCGGATGGTGCGAGAAGAACTCGATCTGAAAGAGAGGATCATCTTCGAGAGCGACCATTTCGCCGCGTTCATACCTTACGCGGCACTTTCACCATTTCATACATGGATCTTTCCACGCCGACATGCATCTTCTTTCGATGAGATCACCGATGTCGAGCTTCAAGATTTTGCATTGGCGGTCAAGACAGTGCTGGCCAGACTATACCATGGCTTGCACAATCCCGATTACAACTATTCCATTCGCTCGATCCCCACGCATGACGGCAATACGG
Organism: Ignavibacteriota bacterium; assembly: GCA_016209805.1. Taxonomy (GTDB): domain Bacteria; phylum Bacteroidota; class Ignavibacteria; order UBA10030; family UBA6906; genus JACQVJ01. The sequence continues at coordinate 5,132 of JACQVJ010000007.1, read as the reverse complement.
ACTACTTTCATTGGTATCTCACCATCATTCCTCGCGTTACAAAGACGGCGGGCTTTGAGTACGGAAGCGGCATGTTCATCAATACTGCGTTGCCTGAAGAGAGCGCAGCCTTCCTTCGGTCGGTAACCATTCCGGAATAGAGCGTGTGGTCTGAGAACAAATTGAACAAAATTCCCTGAGCCCGCATGCGTGCGCGACTCGGAGTTGAGGAGGAATGAGAATCCAATCCATCTCGGTTTGTCCTGCAGCAGGTGTGTTCATCTGTGCTCTTATTTTTGTTTCTTGCAGCGAGAAGCTTTCCGCTCCACTTGAAACGACCTCCTTTTCCCGTGTTGATATTGCATCAATCAGAATGAACGAGCATAACGTTCTGAGCGCGATTGTCACCCTCCTTCCGTCGAGCGCCTCACAAGCCTATGTTGAGTACGGTGATTCACTTCTGGACCAGCGCACATCCGTCTATCAGCTTTTTGGTTCGCCTGTGGAAATACCGTTGCTCGGCTTGAAACCACAGACCACATATCGGTGTAGAGCGGTCGCGGTCTACGCGGATGGCTCGGTGAGTCCTGGTCGAACAAAAACGTTCACGACGGGATCGCTCCCCTCCGACCTTCCCCGCTTTTCGATAACTGTACATGGATCCCCGTTACCGGGGTTTGTAATGTTCGGCACGATTTCCACTGCCGAGACGCGGAAGTATTACGCCATGATTGTGGACGACGCCGGAAGAGTCGTCTGGTATCGCAAGTTCAACGGCTCAATTGTGGACTTTCAGAAGCAGCCCGGTGGGACGTACACAGCATTCATTTCCTCGACGGTGGAGCTACCACGCTTTTTTGAATTCGACAGACTCGGCACTGTCCTACGTGACTACTATGCAAGCGGTGGAGTGGAGACCGGACCGCATGAGCTGCGAGTCATCAGAACAGAACACTATCTCTTTGGTATCGAACATAGAGTAATGGATCTGAGATCAATCGGTGGGAGGTCAAACGCCATTGTCCGCGGAATTGTAGTAGAGCATATGAATGCCGGCATGCCCGTACTCAGGTGGAATTCGTTTGACCATTTCCTCGTTGTGGACGCTGCGCCGGATATCGATCTCACCGGCCAGAACGTCAACCCATGGCACGGCAACGCGATTGAAATCGACAGGGATGGACATCTCCTCGTATCGTTCCGCAACCTTGATGAGATTACCAAGATCAATGGGCAGGCCGGTGAGATTATCTGGCGGCTCGGCGGAAGGAACAACCAGTTCACGTTCATCAATGATCCACTCAACGGTTTCTCTCACCAGCACGGTATCCGTCGATTGCCGAATGGCAACATTATTTTGTTTGACAACGGGAACCTCCACACGCCCCCGCTTAGCCGGCCGGTCGAATATCGCCTGGATGAAGAAGCGAAGACCGCAGAGCTTGTGTGGGAGTACAGGCACAACCCGCCGCTCCATGGATTCGCCCTTGGGTTCGCCCAGCGTCTCGACAACGGAAACACACTGATCACTTACGGTACCGAACCGCGCATTATTGAAGTCGATCCCACAGGGGAGAAACGGTGGGAGCTCGTCCTTGATGACCCCTCCCATTTCGCTTACAGAGCCTTCAGGATTGATTCGCTTTATTGAACTACTCAAGCGCTTGACCTGTTGATGATTGTTGATTAATTTGCAGCACCCCTGAGGTAAGTCATAGTTCGGAATTCATTCTCATCATCATAAAGGAGGTCCATATGAAACTTCGGGTGCTTCTTCTTCTGTCGGTGTTCCTCATCGGCTGGTCCGGGTGCAAGAAAGACAGCACCAATCCGGCCGGCAACACCACTACACCGCTTGTCACGTTTACGATGAGTTCGCAGCCCGGCACGCAAGGAGGAACATCATTCCTTTTTGCTCCGAGCGTAGATGTTCGACTCACGAGGGCAATTGTCGCACTGGCGGCGCAACAATTTGTCGACACGCTCACGAACCCCAACCCGACGCAGGTATTTTCGGCGGGCACTCCGTATCAGCTCCAGGAATACACGGGCGTTGCGAGCGGACAGCAATGGAGTTTCCTCCTTACGGGTACATTGGTGAGCAATAACGCGGCGTTCAACCAGCCGGCAGCCTATACCGTGCCCTAGAATTCTTCGAATTGTGAAGGCATTAAGAGCGATCACTTAGCGTAACTCGGTAGATGCTGGGTTTTGGTGATCGTCGGCGAGGAGCGAATCTGCGATGGCGAAAAAAGATGAAGGACGCTTCGTGGGTTCCTCCCGAGGATTCCCGCTTTACTACGGGCGTAGTAAAGTGAAGCATCCTTCACCGTCTCAAAAATCGCTGGGGTAAATATAAGAAGATTTCCTCCTTCGAGTCAAGAGTTGACAAAGATTGTTGCAGAGCCGTTGTTGACTCGTGAAAGCATTTCTTTTATATTTGGATGTAAACCGTTAGGGGTGTCCCCAAAAAAGAGGGACTGAGATTACACCCTAGGAACCTGATCTGGATAATACCAGCGTAGGGAAACGGAGGGCGTTTTCAATTCGATTTCTTTTCTCTGCCGTTTCTCTATGGGACACAATTTGAGAATCGGCTTTTTTATTGTCTAGGAGGAAAGAAATCATGAGATGCTTTGCGGTGCTGCTTCTGATGCTTGGTGCATCGAACCTCCTTGCCCAACCAACGGGAACGATTGCCGGAAAGGTGACAGACAAGGAGACTTCACGACCGCTTGCCGGGGCCCACATCACGATTGAACGGACCCGGCTTGGAGCGAGCTCTGATCAGAATGGTGAGTTTGTGCTCAGCGGCGTCGAGATAGGAACGCGTCAAGTCAAATTCTCCTTCGTCGGATATGTCACTCAAACAAAATCAGTGTCTGTCGCTGAGGGTCAAGTGACCACCATTGCAATGTCGCTCGTACCGTTTCCGATTCCCGGAGAGCCTATTACTGTGACTGCCACGCGCGGACGCGAACGTGAAACGCCTGCGACGTTCGAAACGCTTGATCGAATGTCCATTCGGGAAAGGTATACAACGCAGGACATCCCCGTCTTGCTGTCAGAGCTTCCTTCCACAACATATTATTCCGAAGCAGGTAACGGAATCGGCTACACGTACCTGAACATCCGCGGGTTCGACTCACGGAGAATTGCCGTCATGGTGAACGGCATTCCCCAGAATGATCCGGAAGATCACAATGTGTACTGGCTCGACTTTCCCGACCTTGCAGCGAGTTTGGAAGATGTCCAGGTGCAACGCGGCGCTGGGAGTGCGTTCTACGGTCCTCCGGCCATCGGGGGATCCGTGAACCTCGTGACGTCTGACTTTGGTCGGCAACGCTTTCTCCAGCTGTCGGCTGGTGTGGGGAGTTTCAATACGCGGAAGTACTCTGTCTCTTTGAGCTCGGGTCTGATCGACAATCAATATGCGATCCATGCGCGGCTCTCAAAGATCCTCAGCAGTGGATACCGCGATCGTTCGTGGGTGGATTTCAACAGCTATTTTCTCGGCCTCATCCGTTACGACGAGGATATGACAACCCAAGTGAACTTCTACGGTGGACCCATTGCCGATCATCTTGCTTACTACGGCATTTCCAAAGCCGATGTGAAGGACAAATCAAAGCGTAAGGCCAATCCAATCATAAGGGAAGAAGAGATCGAGAATTTCTCACAGCCCCACTACGAACTGTTCCATGAGTGGCGGATCAACTCGAAAGTCGTCTTGAACAATACGCTGTTCATCGTGCTCGGTGATGGCTTCTTCGATTACGATGGTTCGTGGGCGCCCTACTCCTATTTCCGGATCACGCCGGAGAATGGCTTCAACGTCATCGGAGATCCGGATACGCTCTATCTCCCCGGCGCGCTTATTCGGGCTCAGGTGACGAACAGGCAGTACGGTTGGTTGCCGCGCATCACCGTGAAGCATGAGAACGGGGAATTGATTGCCGGCGCCGAATTACGCATCCATCGCTCCGACCATTGGGGCAGACTGCAGTGGACGCAGATGCTTCCCCCTGACGTTCCGCGGGATTTCAAGTATTACAGCTACAAAGGGGCCAAGGATATTCTCTCGGTGTACGCGCACGAGTTATATTCGCCTCGACAGGACATCACTGTCATGCTCAACCTGCAATACATCTACAACCGATACCGACTGTACGATGAACAGTTCGTCGGAACCTACTTTGCCGTTCCCTATCACTTCGTAAATCCTCGCGTAGGCATCAATTACAATATGACGGACGAATGGAATACATACCTTTCCATCGGTTACACAACACGAGAGCCGCGGCTGAAGAATCTGTACGATGCGGCCGAAGCGAGCACTCCAGTGTACTGGGGCGCGGTCGTCCCGCAGTTTGAGCTAACTCAATCTGGCAGCTTCGATTTCTCGCGACCGCTGGTGAAGCCAGAGTCGTTGCTTGACGTCGAGCTTGGCGGCGGGTATTCTGCAGAGGGAGCGCGTGCCTTTGCCAATCTCTACTGGATGGAATTCTCCGACGAGATTGTGAAGAGCGGACAGGTTGATCGTTTCGGGCAGCCGATAACCGGAAACGCACACCGCACGCGCCACATCGGACTTGAGCTGAGTGGGAAGCTTACATTCCTGTCCCACTTTGAGTTGTCGGGAAATGCTACGTTCAGCCATAATCGCTTCGTCTCCCATACTGATTACTCGACCGGTTCACCAGTCAACTTGAGGAAGAATCCTATCGCAGGGTTTCCTGATGTCCTCGCAAATGCCCGGTTCTCATTTCGGGACGAGGGTTTTGCCATCTCGGTGAGTGGAAGATATGTGGGGAAACAATACACCGACAATTTCAAAAACGAGGCGAACACTGTCGATCCCTTCTTCGTAACTGATGCATGGACGTCATACCGGCTAGAGAATGCGTTTAGCAATGTCGATCTCGAAGCCCGGCTCTTTGTGAACAACATCTTCAATACATTGTACGCCGCTTATGGTGAAGGATCGGACTTTTTCGTTGGGGCGGAACGAAACATCTTCTTCAATCTCGCAATATCCATCTGAAAGACACGACGAATGACTCGACATGCTTTGATCGTTTGTAACGGCGAGCCTCCTTCTCGAGCGCTCGCTGCCCGCCTCGCGCGTTCGTCTGTCTTCATCATTGCTGCAG
>JACQVJ010000136.1 GCA_016209805.1 Ignavibacteriota bacterium | reverse complement strand
TTGTCAATCCTGTCATGGGCAGAGCCGCGCTCACGTCGCCAATGAGCGGAACGAGGTCGCGCCGGATCGGCTGCCGCGCGGGGCGCAAATCACGAAGGCGTGCGTCGGCTGTCATGACACGGGCTGTCCCAAGACCCTGGACGTGACCTCGTGCGAGAAGTGTCACCACGTGCACGCGCTTGTCGATCCGCTGAAACAGCCTGGATGGAAGGAGCCTGTTGAAAACACCGAGCAACGCGTCAGTCCAATCACGGCGCATCATCATAGTCACCATGAGAACAAAAAGCAGTGCAATCACAAGCGAAATGAGAATCCCTGCCTCCTCAAGCATCGGAAATGTTTCCACGAGTGGCCCGTCGTACACCACGGGTATGAACAGAACCAGAAGAAGGAACGACGCAGAGTCAATAATACGCTCCACTACAACGGTACCAAAGGCCGCACTCTTGGGAATCGACTCGAGTTTTCCAATGGTGTACGGACGGACGATCTCACCTGCACGTGGAAAAATGTTGTTCATGAGGTATCCCACCATCACCCCGGAGAACAGGTTGCGAAGCTTGATTTTCGGTTTGATTGGCTCGAGCAGGAAACGCCAGCGCCAGGAACGCAGGACGTGGCTGAGCATCATACATCCAAACATTACCATCATCCACCAGTAGTTTGCGGCCCGCATTGAATCGAAGAGCATCACGAGGTCCGTTTTCGCGAATGTCACGTACAGGAAGAACACTGTCAGAAACGCGCTGAAGCCGTATTTGAGGAAGGTCTTGGAGCGTGAAGTCATCAAAGAACCTGACCGGAGTATCTGCATGGGTAAGTCGTGAGGCCGCTACCGCAGATCAACGATTTCCACTCCCTCCGGTATTTGATAGGTGAAACGAGAGTCCGTCAGTCCGATGTTCACCTTGATATCATTGACAAGGTACTCAGTTTGTTTGCCGTTGACATCACTGATTTCAACTTTCTTGATAAGCCAATCTCCATCATCCACCCACAGCTTCATTGATTTCACCACCGATTGATCGTCTTTCGGTACGAGCTTCAGCACGATGGCTTCGGATTTTCCGACGCGCTCTCGTCCCAGCGTAGTTGCGTAGAAGTCCTTTGGGGCACCTGTGAGGATCTTCTCCGGGGAAAACGGGTTGTCTTGCAGCTTGAAGTTATCGATCAGTACCTGGTTGTTAGGCAGCGAGTAGGACCAGACTGTCGCTCCGTTTGTTACGATGGTCTGCTCCTCCAGTTCGACGCGGTACTTGTTCCCTTTTTTGACGAAGAGCGTTCCGTTCGCATGCTCTTCAATTCTGGCAAGCTCAAATCGTGCCTTCTGGGAAAACTTCAATTGGGCATCGTTGATGGAATCGTATTTCTTTTTCACCATTTCAAGCACTTCCTGCGCCGTTTGACCAACGCACACGCATGCACCAAGGCACACCACCGACACAACAGCGATTATCTTCTTCATCTCCGCCCTCTTTGGAGTTTAAGCACCAAGAATCATTTCCAGCTCCTCTTCCGACGACACAAGAACCTCGCGTGCCTTGCTTCCGTCAAAAGGTCCAACAACGCCAGCTGCTTCAAGCTCATCTACGAGGCGTGCTGCCCGCGAATAGCCAACCTTGAGTCTCCTCTGCAGCAATGAAACCGACCCTTGCTGGTGACGAACTATGAGGTGTGCAGCCTCCTCAAACAACTCATCCCTATCACTCGATCCCGCACCTTCGGCGCTTCTTTTCTTCTCCTGAATCGAGGGAAGCATGAACGGGCTCGTGAATCCCTTTTGCTTTCCGATGTGATCCATAATGGCTTCCACCTCGTCGGACGAGATAAACGCATTCTGAAGCCGGATCGGCTTCGGACTTCCACTGGCAAGATAGAGCATGTCCCCGTTGCCAAGAAGCTGCTCGGCACCGTTCATGTCGAGGATCGTGCGCGAGTCTGTCTTGGACGCAACCTGATACGCGATGCGGGCGGAAAAGTTGGCCTTGATGACTCCCGTAATGACATCGACCGAAGGACGCTGCGTTGCCACAATAAGGTGAATCCCAACTGCGCGCGCCAGCTGCGCGAGACGGGCAATCGGCTCTTCCACCTCCTTTGCCGCGGTAATCATGAGGTCGGCAAGTTCGTCAATCACCACGATCAGGTAGGGCATTTTCGCGTGCGTAACGGTTTCGCTGTTCCTCAACCTCCCCGCTTTCAGACGGTCGTTGTAGTCGGCAATGTTGCGAACACCCGCAGAGGCAAGGCGATCATATCTCTTCTCCATTTCGTATTCGACATTCTTGAGCACGATAACGGCGCTGCGCGGACTTGTGATTATGTCTTCGTCCAGGTCAGGTGAAATTGCAAGAAAGTGGTTCCGAAGCATGCCGTATTGGGCGAGCTCGATCTTCTTTGGATCGATAATAACAAGCTTGAGATCGGACGGATGAAGTCTGTACAATAAGCTCGCGAGAATGGTATTGATGCCAACACTCTTGCCCGAGCCGGTCGATCCGGCAATCAACAGATGCGGCATTCTTGCAAGATCATCCGTGTACACTTCACCGGGGATCGTCTTCCCCATCGCGAGAGGCAGTTTTGCCAGAGAGTCCCGGAATTTGCCGGAGTTGATTACGCTGCGGATACTGACAAGGGATGGATTGTGGTTCGGAATTTCGACCCCGACGGCGGATTTTCCCGGAATGGGTGCCATGATACGAATGCCCTTCGCGGCGAGCTTCAGAGCAATATCACTTTCCAGGCTCACAATGCGGCTGATTTTGACTCCGCTGGCCGGAACAAGTTCATACAATGTCACAACAGGTCCGGGAGTCACACTCACGCTTTCGAGCTCTACATCGAACTCTGCAAGCGTGCCTCGCAACAGGTCTGCGTTGGCTCGCAGTTCCTCGTCGGCTACGTCCTCTTTGCCTGGGCGAGGAGCCTCGAG
>JACQVJ010000157.1 GCA_016209805.1 Ignavibacteriota bacterium | reverse complement strand
GCGGGCCGGCACGCTGGACCTTCCCGTCAACGGCAAGCAGTACACCATTGGAAAAGAAGACGTGGAAATTCTGCGCGAAGATATCGAGGGTTGGCTCGTCGAGTCGGATGGAGGTGTGACCGTTGCTCTGGACACTGAGCTGACCGAGGAACTTATGGCTGAGGGGATCGCGAGAGAGTTTGTCAACCGTGTACAAAACATGCGCAAAGATGCCGGGTTCGAAGTTACCGACCGGGTCACCATACGGTTTCGCGCATCGACTAAATTAAGCAATACCTTGCAGGCAATGGCCGCGTACATCAAGAACGAAACGCTTGCCGTTGAATTGTCCGAGGGCAGTGCTGCAGGAGAATACTCTTCCACGATCGAAATCAACGGTGAGCGCGTTGAAGTCGGAGTGGAACGACGTAGCCAGACTCATTCAACTTCCAGGTAAGGAGAGGAACTGCAATGGCAAGAAAAGGATCAAAGGCGATTGTGAAATCCACTGTTGAAATCATGAAGGAGCGGGCCGTAGCTCGCGCCAAGCAGATCAGAAAGGCAAAGGCCAACTTGAAAAAGGCTGCTGTTGCTCGAAGGATCAAGAGTGTGGGAAAGAAAGCAGTCGGACGCAAGGACTCGCTGAAGCTCAACGAGCCAAAGACATTTAACGAGAAGGACCTGCGGCACTTCAAGGAACTGATTCTCGAGAAGCGGCGGGAGACAATCGAAGAGCTGGATACGTTGAAGGAAAGTATGATGGATGTGACCACGGGAGAATATGTCAGTGAAAATTCTACGTATTCACTTCACATGGAACAGGGGACGGATGCCATGGAGCGGGAAAAGACGTTTCTCTTTGCCTCACGCGGTAGCAAGTTTGTCACCCAGCTTGACGATGCCCTCGTTCGAATTGAGAATCGTAGCTACGGCGTGTGCAGAGTATGTCAGCTCCTGATCCCGAAAGAGCGTCTGGAAGCTGTTCCTACCGCGCAAACCTGCGCGGAGTACAAAAACACCAATATGCCCTGCGAGCGTGGCAGGATAGCACTCGCGAAAAAAAGATCCTGACAAAAGTATTAACCGGGAGGTAATGCGTGCGAGTGTTAGCGCTTTCAGGGATTATTGTCTTTTGCGATCAGATTGCAAAACTGCTTGTCAAGGGAATCACAATTCCCGGGCTGGGGATTTCCATTCAGGGCATGCAATACGGTGCAAGCAAACCCATCATCGGCGATTTCCTTCGGCTCACCTACATTGAGAATCCCGGGATGGCGTTTGGTATCGACATTGGGGGGAAACTCTTCTTCTCTATCTTCTCAATCATAGCGAGCGTTGCGATTCTGGTGTACCTTTACAGGGTGCGACGTGACAGTCTGGGCTTTCGCGTCTCCCTGGCCATGATTCTGGGTGGGGCGCTCGGCAATCTGATCGATCGCGTTTTCTATGGTGTCTTCTTCGATGAAGCTCCGATGTTCTACGGCAAGGTGGTGGATTTTGTTGATGTCGATTTTTTTAACATCTCGATCCTCGGGTTCAGCCTCTCACGCTGGCCCGTGTTCAACATCGCGGACGCGTCCGTAACCATCGGAGTTGTTCTTCTGTTGTTCCTTCATCGTTCTTCGGAGACAAGCACGGATGAAGCATTGCCGCTGAAGATCGTTCCGGCCGATGGAGGGGGATCGTTTATCTCGCGCTCGGACGCCAAAGAGCCTCCACGGCCGAACGACCCTGATTGATTCGACGGTGCGCCAGTGCCGCACGAGATTGAGATAATCGTACCGCCGGGGAAAAAGAAGGAACGGCTCGACGTTTTCCTGACGCATCATGTTCAAAACGCAACACGTAACAAGGTTCAACGTGCAATAGAACAGGGCCAGGTACTCGTTAATGGGGAAAGCGTTCGTTCCAGTCACCAGGTTGTTTCAGGGGAGATCATTCATGTCACTTTTCCAAAGCCTCCTCCCCCCAAGGCTGTTGCCGAGAACATACCGCTTGACATCCTTCATGAAGATGAAGATGTGATAGTGGTGAACAAGCCTGCCGGGATGGTGACACATCCGGCGTACGGCAATTACAGGGGGACGCTTGTGAACGCGCTCCTGTACCATTGCAACCACTTGTCGACTTTGCATGACGATCAGAGACCTGGTATCGTTCACCGCCTTGATAAGGACACATCGGGATTGATGGTGATTGCCAAGACCGATCACGCACACACCAGGCTCGCAAAGCAATTCGCTCTTCGCACCATTGCTCGTGAATATCAGGCGATTGTGTGGGGAGTGTTCACGAGTCGGAACGGAGTGATCGAAGCGCACCTCGGACGGAGCAAGTCCGACAGGAAAAAGATGGCCGTTGTGCCTGAAGGCAAACGTGCTGTCACCGAGTATGAGGTGCTGCAACAGTTTGGATATCTGGCGTTGGTGAGGCTGAAGTTGCAGACAGGGCGGACCCACCAGATTCGGGTGCATCTCGCGCATATCAACCACCCGGTGTTTGGCGATCCGACATACAATGGCAGGCATATCGTCTGGGGTCCGGCGACACAGGCCAGGAAAGCGGAAGTGCAGAATCTTCTTGATCTGATGCCGCGCCAGGCACTTCACGCAAAGACAATCGGTTTTGTTCATCCGTCAAGTGGAAAGAACATGCAGTTTGATTCAGAGCTTCCAGCCGACATGCAGGCGGTGCTGGGGAAGCTAAGCAGCTGAGAGAATACCAAAACCACTTCATCCAATTACGCGGAGGCTACATGAGCATCCCCCATCTTTACGGCAAAGTTGCAAATGCTGCGGCACTAACCATGTTTGTGCTCGTTGGTGTGACAGGAGTTCGCGCCGAGTCGGAGCTCGAGAAGGCGCTTCGACAGTTGAGTGGTGATGCAGCAAAGGGTTACATCCAGCCGATCGGAGATCTGTTCGGTGCTAACATGAATGCCGGCTATTATCACTCTGCCGCAATTCCGAAATTTGGGTTGACGTTTCG
>JACQVJ010000156.1 GCA_016209805.1 Ignavibacteriota bacterium | reverse complement strand
TTCGTGGTGACATCCAAGGTATTGAGAACACGCTGGTAAGTCTTCCGAATGGTGGAACGATTCCTCTCAGTCAACTCGCCCGCATTGCCGCAGAAGAAGGTCCGGTTCAAGTCAGCAGAGAGTACGGGCAGCGGAGAATTGTTGTCGAGTGCAATGTCCGGGGCACGGACATCGGGACATTTGTTGCTGAGGCAAAGAGGAAGATCGACGCGTCGTTGACCTTGCCTGCCGGTTACTACATCACATGGGGCGGACAATTCGAGCATCAGGAAAGTGCAACCCAGCGCCTGATGATTGTGGTTCCGCTTTCCATTTTCATCATTTTCGTACTACTCTTCACAACATTCGGGAACCTCCGTCATTCACTTCTCATCCTCCTGAACCTCCCCTTCGCATTGTGTGGTGGCGTACTTGCGCTTCTTGTGCGAGATCTTCCCTTAAGCGTCTCTGCGTCGATCGGATTCATTGCTCTTTTCGGTGTGGCAGTACTCAATGGCATAGTGATGATCTCATACATCAATCAGCTCTTGAAGCAAGGGCACGATTTGGCGGTTGCCATTGTGAAGGGGGCATCGGACCGACTTCGTCCGGTGCTAATGACCGCGCTCGTTGCAAGCTTCGGCTTCATACCGATGGCTTTGTCGCAAGGAACCGGCGCCGAGGTGCAGCGACCGCTTGCAACCGTCGTCATTGGAGGTTTGATAACTTCAACGCTATTGACTATGTTTGTATTACCTGCGCTCTACAATTTGATCGAGTCAAGGCGAAGAACCGCAAACAGCGCCTAGCAACGGTAACAACGGCGCTCCCTTTGTTGATATAGAATTATTGTGGTCGCTCAACTCCGCCCGTCATTTGATAGATGATAGTCGTCGGCGCTGCGTGGTGCGGCGACACGTTATGCGTCATTGGTTTGCTGCCGAAGTGCAAGTCAACAAGCAGGAAGAGTACATCGAGGAGCTATAACAACGGTTGTTCCTCCGTCATGTCCCCACTTTCAATCCACTATCCCTCTTCTTATATTGGTGACCGTGAGTTCCTCGTCATGCTGAGCGACCGACTCCAATGTATTGTCACCGCGGAGGGAGTCGAAGCATGAAACTGGGCCATTTCGTAGGGTGACGATGGATAACTTGTCTAAACGATAATCGAGTAATAGTCATATTGTATGAAGACGGCCAACTCCTTAGTCTTGCTCCTTGCCTTCGTCCATCTCTGCGCACGGGCCCAGAACATCTCACTCTCCACAACACAACTGGAATTCGATACGCTGATCGTGAATGTGCGCGACAGTCTTTCCTTCTGTATCCGAAACAATGGAACGGATACGCTCCATGTCCACGACGTCAATCCGGGGAAGGCTGCGTTCTCTGTGCGTGACACAACCTTCACCGTCCTGCCAAACGACAGCGCAACGGTATGGGTCTACTTCCAGACAAACCAGAACGTGACGTGGACCGACGTGCTACTCATCGAGAACACAGGGGCGAACGGAACGATCCCGCTCAGAGTCAGAGGCACGGCCCGTTTCTCCGGCACGTACTACAACTCAACGCAGGGGCTCTGGGAAAACGACCTGAAGAACGCACTCCTCAACCTCGTCAACAACCACACGGTACTCGGCTACAACATTGCCCGAGACAGAATGTTCGAGACCATCGATGACCCCGCCGGCATCGATACAATTGAATGTGTGTACACCGGCAGGCGGATCCGTGCCGTCAACAGAACCGAGGCGCAGAACCAGGGCTTCAACACGGAGCACTCGTGGCCGCAAAGTACATTCGGCAGTCTCGACCCGATGCAGTCGGACATCAACCACCTCTTCCCGGTGGACGAGGAGGCGAACAGTGCCCGCTCGAACTACCCTTTCGCACCGGTTGTCTCAAACATCATGTGGCAGAATGGCGGCTCGAAGCTCGGTTTCAACCCGAACGGATTGATTTCATTCGAGCCGCGCGATGTCCATAAAGGAGATGTTGCACGGGTGATGTTCTATTTTCTCCTCCGCTACCCGAATAACTATGGCAACTTCATGGACGCAATTCAGGAGTTCTACTTGCGCCAGTGGTACAACTCCGATCCGGTCAGTGCAAAAGAACTGCAGCGTACAACTGCCATTGCCTTGTTTCAGGGGAAGAGAAATCCGCTTGTCGATCATCCTGAATTTGTCGAACGGATCAGCTACTTCCGCAGTACCACTCCCCCGCCGGTTAATCCGACCATCATCATGTCACCAGCAGCCATCGACTTCGGTACGATCTCTTCGGGGGACTCAATCCAATGGCAGCTGACTGCTGTGGACAATGGACGAGGTATCCTGAATATCAGCTCCATCGCACTGCAAAATCCTTCACCCAACTTCGTGGTCGTTGACCAACCGACAACAATTCCACCTGATTCGTTTGTCCAGACGCGCATTCGTTTCAAACCCGATCAACCGAACCAGACGTTTACAAACGCAATTGTCATCCAGAGTAATGATCCTGCTCGACCAACGGTGACGGTTCCTTTGAGTGGGAATTCGTCGGGTGCAACAAGCACCACCCATGGGAACCAACCTTACGCGTTTGTGCTGCATCAGAATTATCCCAATCCGTTTAACCCAAGAACGACAATAAGGTTTGAGGTTTCGAGCTCGGAGTTCGTGGAGTTAAAAATCGTTGATCTTCTCGGGCAAGAGGTTGCCGATCTGGTGAAGGAAGTGAAACCACCCGGCGAGTACACCGCTACTTGGGATGCGAGCGGTGTTGGCTCCGGTGTTTACATTTACCAATTGCGTGCGGGGAATTTTGTTGACACGAAGCGGCTGATAGTCTTGAAATAATACAGACATGGCATACAACAAGATTACCAAGGACGTCTCAGAAAAGCTCGAACGCATCGTCGGAACCGGCAACATCTTTACCGATGATGAAACACGCGGGATCTACGCGAAGGATGAGACCGAAGACTTCTCGTTTCCGCCTGAGGTCGTCATCAAGCCGACGAGCGCAGCGCAGATCTCCGAGATCATGAAGCTCGCGAACGTGTATCGAATTCCTGTAACGCCGCGCGGCGGAGGCACCGGACTTTCCGGCGGTGCGTTGCCCGTTCACGGAGGCATCTGTCTTTCGATGGAGAAGTTCAATCGGATCATTGAGATAGACGAGAAGAACTATCAGGCCATCGTTGAGCCGGGAGTCATCACACAAAAATTTCAGGAGGAGCTGGAGAGCCGTGGCCTCTTCTATCCCCCTGATCCGGCTTCACGCGGAAGCTGTCATCTCGGCGGCAACCTCGCTGAATGTGCAGGCGGACCAAGGGCGGTAAAGTACGGCGTCACGAAAGACTATGTCCTCGGACTCGAAGCCGTCCTCCCCAC
>JACQVJ010000143.1 GCA_016209805.1 Ignavibacteriota bacterium | reverse complement strand
TGTGCCGGATGATGATCCGTCACTGCCGTTTGACGAGAAGAGAATCGGCGGTAACCCGACCAAGAAGGACACAGATGGTGATGGGTTGAACGATCTGCAAGAGGTAATGGCGGGAACATCACAAGGCTCCATCATTAACCGCCGCAACACCGATGGCGATGCGAGGGAAGACGGAGTCGACGCTGAACCCCTGTATCCAATTGATCCAATCATCAAACAGTATGAGCATCAGTTGCCATACTTCGCCACCCTTGTTGACGGCGACCTGAGTGCCGAGATCAGAATGGGCTGGCTTCCCGATTCACTTGCCATGACGGTTCACCCCCAAGTCAAAGCGAAACCGATGCTTGATGTGAACGTGTTGTTTCAGATCGATGCGAACAACGACGGCTGGTTTCACGGATTCGATAACTGGCAAATCAGGATTCGATCTACAAAGGATTCGCTGGGCGTGATCGATTACTACTTGAGAGATTGTTCAAGCTGGACAGATCCGCCGAAGGATCGGGAGGACATTCTCGAGGCCGACGAACTGCACCTGCGACGTGTCCCAACAGCAGATGGTGGTATTCTATTTCGAATTCCACGGAATGATGCGTATGGACTCGACCTGCACAGCGGCAAGAAGATGTCGATCCGCATCGGCGTCCAGACGACTGACGACCGCTGGGTATGGCGCGAGTTGTTCGAACGAAACTACATGATGCAGGTCGAGCTACGCTGATGAACGTAGCCTACCTCACGGCAAAGGCAAATGGACTTTCTTCAGAAGAGAATGCGGGATGGAAGTTTCTAAAACGACGTAAGAACATCCGTGCAATCAAGCTTAAGTTAACCCGAAGTTCCATTACTCCATCACTCCTCCGCAATTTCCCTGCGCTGTGGTGGCACTATGATTCATCCACTCACATTCCCGCCGCCGCAGCCGATCCGTTCGTCATATCTACAATAAGAGACTATCTGAATAAGGGAGGATCTCTCCTGCTTTCACTGCTCGCTGCACAATTCGTTGTCGACCTTGGATGTGAGGCGGTCCGACCAAATGTGATCGCAAGGGATTCATGGGATGAAGAATGTTGGGCACAGGGATTTCCCGATATTCGCGGGTTCGGCAGTTTTCGCGGCCATCCGATCTTTGATGAGCTGCACGGTTCAGCATACACATGGAACCCGCAGCGCGGCTCTCCGTTCGCAGGGACATTCTATGAATTCCCAATTCTCCCTTCGGGAGGAAAGATCGTTGCCGTCGCCCGTGAGTACATCAGGCTCCGTGAAGATTGGGTGATGATAACGGAATACAAGGTGGGAAAAGGACGTATCCTGACAGTTGGCTCCTTCTTTTTCTTTTCTGATACTGCGAATCGGTTTCGACCTCATCTGGAACGGCTCGCGCAGAATTGTCTTGAGTATCTCTCCTCGAAGCGACGAGACGCCAACGGTCGGCAACGTGCAACGTATTGGGATTTCACCACGCCTGAAGTCCTTCTCGTCGTGGCGAAAGCGGGCAAACACATAAGACGCAAAACCACACCATGGCAGCCCGAGTCTGGCCCACTAAGATTGGAGCGCGAACAGGCAACGGAGAATTTCTTCGACGTGGGGGGAAGACGGATTCTCATCATGGGAACGGAGAAGAAAGGGATCGAAGAAGTCTGGGTTCACCCGATTCGTATCCTCCATAAAGTTCGGATCGGCCTTGGAATCGGCAATTCAGAAATCTCACGGTTGGAGACATTGGCACCTCACGTGGTTGTGAGGCCTGAGTCTTTCACCAGAGAGTTTACAATCGGCACCACAACAATCGAGGAGCGTACATTTGGCGATCTCAACCGCCCAGGTGGTGCCGTTCATTTTTCCATTCGCTCAGATCAACCAGTTGAATTGGTGTGCACGGGTGTGATCGATTTGCGAATGATGTGGCCCGTATCGGAAAGTGCAACCGGCTCGCTCAACTGCTGTTGGCACGACGGCTTGCAAGCAGTGATGGTGACAGGCCAGTCCGGTCGGTTGTGTTCGCTCATCGGCTGCTCGCAAGTACCGGCAGAATACACCGTCGGTCATTTTGGAGAGATCAAAGAAAAGTCCGGCTCACTCGAAGGAAACAGAACGGACCGTGTGCAGGTCGCGTTCGGGTTTAAGTGGCTCTTTCCACCGGGAGAATCCGTTTGCACGATCGTGTTCGCAGGCTCCGATCAGGGTGAGCGTGAAGCCCGCGCAACATACGTTCAACTCATGCGCGACCCATCGAAAAGTTACAACTCGCAGGTTGCGCATTTCAACCGCCTTCTGAAAAAGACACGCCTGATAGGGGTGGCCGACAATGAACTCCGCAAGGCGTACCGCTGGGCCGTCGCAGCTACCGACCGGTTTTTCGTAACAACACCCGGACTGGGTTCCTCGCTGATGGCAGGATTTGGAACGACGGCTTCGGGCTGGAATGGCGGGCATGAAATCAGTGGAAGGCCGGGATATGCCTGGTACTTTGGGCGTGACAGCGTGTGGACTGCGTTGGCAATGCTTGCTTATGGAGAGAAGAAGAAGGTGAGGAGTGTTCTGGAATTCCTCGGACGGTATCAAGACATCACGGGCAAAATCCTGCATGAATGCACCACGAGTGGTTTCATCCACTACGATGCTGCAGATTCCACGCCACTCTATATCCTCTTGATGGGCCGCTACCTTCGTGCAAGTCATGATCGAGCATTTGCCAAGAAAGAATATTCGCGACTCGTGAAGGCCGTTGCGTTTTGCTTCTCCACCGACGCTGACGGGGATCATCTGATCGAAAACACGAATGTTGGTCACGGCTGGATCGAAGGGGGACCATTGTTTCCGTCGCACGCCGAGTTTTATCTGAATGCGTGCTGGGCTGCGGCTCTCGGGGAGGCGTCATTCATCGCACAACATCTTGGGAAGACAGCTGAATCACGACGATGGAAACGTGAAGCAAGGAAGGTGAAATCAATCCTCAACAACGAATTTTGGAATCCCGATACGCGAAGCTACAACTTCTCGAAGAATGCTGATGGAACATTCAACACAACGGAAACCATTCTCCCTGCCGTAGCAATGTATCTCGGGCTGGCTGACAAAGACAAATCGGAGCAGTGTCTACGGGAGTTTACCACTGAGGAATTCGCGACCGAGTGGGGTGTTCGACTGATCGCAAGAGATGAGCCTATGTACAACCCCGCGGGCTATCATTACGGAAGTGTGTGGCCGCTGTTCACAGGATGGACTGCCCTCGCGGAACTCACGTTGGGAGACAGGAAGAGGGGAATGCAGCACCTCATGAGGAACGCTGGACTTCATACACAATTTGCACTTGGCTATATGCCTGAAGTTCTCCACGGTGAGCGATGTGAGCTTGCCGGCGTGTGTGCTCACCAGGCATGGTCGGAAGCGATGGTGATCCTTGGTGTAGCCGCGGGATTCCCGCAGGGTGATTAGCCAACCGGAGGAGGAGCGGTTATGAACGCAATGACAAATGCGATCAGCGCTACAACAAGACCATACATAAAGATGTTGTAACAGATTCTGAGATACTTGTATTTCACCCCCAGAACCTTCCCCAGAAAGTACAAATCTTTGATCATGCTGCCGTAGAGGTATTCCCTGTCGTTCATCATTTGCTGCATCCCCCATGTGAAATCCTCAAGGGTGGAGTTGTGGAAGTTTCCGAAGAACAACAGGTTTGCTCTCTTCTGTTCGATATCCTCTCTCGTGAACGTCCCCGTCGTGACGTTCGGTCGCGTCGCACGGATGGCAAAAATCATTGCAGCCATGCATACGAGCATCAGAATTGCAGTGGGTAACACGAGGTGCGGATGAGTATCAAGCTTGCTGAGGAGGAGACCTGCAACGACCGACATGATGATGGCATTCGTGCTGATCATAATGTTGGCCTTCTGGTCGGCAAGGGCGCTGAGATCAAGGTGGTTTTTCGGGACGACGCGGAACATGGTCTCGATTCCCCGCTCCGGCAAGTTCTGCTTTGCGAGCTTCGCAGCAAGGTTTTCCTTTTTTAATTTCGCGAGTGCTCCTTCACCGTCCACGCTGGCCTTCAAGTCGCGCAGAGCGTTTTGCATGGCAATCAGGTTTTTCGTCCGGCGACCGCCAAATTCAGATTGGGCGTATCTCGTGTGGTATGAGCTTCTTGACACGAGCTCGATCGTTTTGTTCAGCCACTCCATATCGGTGAACATTTTCCCCAGACGCAGCTCCGTCTCCATCCGCATCAACTGGGTTTTCTCGAAGAGTTTCTTCTTGCCGAGATGCGCCATGTCTGCGTCACAGATAACAGACTCCACAGCGTTTGATGGTGACTGCGGCATTCGGGTTGCCATAATGCAACTGGCGATCTGGGCGACCTTCTCTTGGGGATAGCCATTCTCCTGAAGGAATGCGTTGGCAATCTCTACACTCTTCTCCTCATGCCCATCGGAAGTTTGCGTGTAGCCTGTATCGTGGAACCATGATGCAAGGGTCACGACCTCCAATTCATCTCTGTTCAGCTTCGATCCCTCCCCGATCTCTGTGCACGCATCGACAACTTCGCGGGTGTGATCGAGATTGTGGTAGACCGCCCAGCCAGGGAGTTTCATCGTGAGAAGCTTCGTGACGTACTTCGACGCTTTACTGACGATATCGTTTTCGCTTGCCATGTTCATCCCGTCTTTTGTTTGGACAAACATAGGAAAATTTGGATCATTATTCCAATTGCTTGGGCGGGCCACAATGCGTATATTGTGCACAGTTTTTCTTCGGACGCTTAGCTCAGCTGGTTCAGAGCGCCTGCCTTACA
>JACQVJ010000006.1 GCA_016209805.1 Ignavibacteriota bacterium | reverse complement strand
TCACAGCGCTCGGGGTCCTCGTCGTTGGATATATTCCCTAAGAGCAATCTCAAGTCCCAGAGAATTGATCATGGAGTCATAGTCGTCGTTCGTCGCACTATCAAGCCATTGGCGGAACCTGTAGGCTTGCTCAAATTCGTTACCAAAGGCCGCTCTCAGTAGTTCACGATAGTCCTTGCCCCCAATGATTGCAAGTGCTGCCAACGCTCCAGAGAGCACGGCGTGGCGAAACCCAAATCCTGCAACAGCGTCTTGAAACCCCGCTGCCTCTCCCACGACGAGAGCGTCACCCCGAACAGCATGGGAGATGGGATCTCGCGCGAAATAGGCGCGTCCCAGGATCTTGCCAGTCCATCGACTCCTACCGAGGATCTGCCGAATCCATGGTATCTGTAGGGCAGACTCCGTCCTAGCAAGAAGTCGCTCGTACTGGAAATCCTTCCATGACACACTGTATATCGAGTGAAACCGCAAGCCGGGCGTGACGACTAGGTACCCGGCTGGCGCAACTTCGTTGTCGAAAAGTGCGTGAGCGGTGTGCATGTCGAGATGGCCGCCTTCCGCACTAAATGTGTATCCTGCGCCCAGTATGTTGAAACCGTCCTTGGGCGGTCCAGTAGCGATGATGTCACAGTCCATCGGATCCGACTCAACGCCAAATCGAAAGTGGACTCCCAATTCCTTGGTGCGATGAAACAAAACCTGATCAACGGTTTGTTCGTCTGTGCCTCGCATGAAGAGATAATGCGCGGGCCCACGTAGCACGTTCATGAACCTCGGTGACCGTCGTATTGTCGTGTTGATCGTGGAGAACGGCCGAATGTCGAAGCCAACTTCTGCTAGTTCGTCAAGTGCATCAATGGTCTTGTAGTTCCTGATGCCCTCGGTGTGCGGTCCAGAGCTCGGGAGGAGTCGTGACTTCCTTTCCCTAACCTCCACCTGATATCCGTGACGGGCGAGAACCAATGCGGCGGTCAACCCCGAGAGGCCGGCTCCTGCAATCTTCACGAGTCTGCGCACGCTCCCTCAATCACTAACCAAAAGATAGATTTGTCCAACCAAATCGACAACCGTTTGCCAAGAGTGGTGTGCCGTAGGACCTACACACCGTAGATGTCAGACTCACGGCTGCTTACCGAGAACATGCGGCAAGTCCGCCAGGTTTGCTATTGCCCGACCCGGATAGAACTGCCCGGCATCTTCGGGTTCCAAGCGCCGACGAAGCCACACTGTCCCCATGCCAACATCGGCCGCACCTCTCAAATCAACAATCGAGTCGGAAACGAAAACTGAGGCTTCCGCCGTACCTCCGCTCTCCCGCAAAGCCGCGAGGAATATCCGCCGATCCGGTTTGTATGCGCGCACAGATTCCGAAGTAACAACAAGATCGAAGAAATTGCGAATCTTGAGGCGCTCGATTAAAGGTTCCATGATGGATGCATCGCTGTCAGTTACTATCCCTATGACGTTCATCTGCCGATGGAGTATGGTTAGAAGGTCTGGCGTAACATCATCATAGAACTTGGCCCTGTTTACGTAGCTGCCCCACGCGCGGCGAACAAGATCCAATGCAGTCCGGAAACCCACCTTACTCCCGCCCCGATTCAGTGTTGCGCAGAGTGCCCCGGCGGAGATTTCAGTTCCCGGACGGAACGTCTGGCCTGAGGCCTCTTGGATGAACTGAACGGTTTTGTTTACCCAGTCGACCGCGATCTTGCGGGCGTGAGAACGAAGCTTTGGAAAGCGGGAGCCAACCAGCATCTCCATCGCAGGAACAAGCCCGCGGAGATCGAGAAGCGTATCACCCAAGTCAAAGAAAACATGTGTCGGCGAGGTCATCGCGTCCTTAGGTCGAAGCTGGCGTGGCCAGATATATCTTACGGGAGACCCACTGGTTCCGCGATATGTGTCTTCCTCGAGTCAACACACTGGCCAACCTAGCTTTCGGCACGACTACTCGTTATCGGACTTTGAAATGGTATGCCCCTCTTTATATCAGGCCTAGCGCGTAAAATGCTCCTGGCTTGCCATCATCTGGCAACCCAGGCATAACGACATGTCCCATTTCGAAGTATTGCGATATCTCGCCCCGGTCTCTGCGGCAATCTGGTTCCTCTTAGCGGCGTTTCAGGCATACCGCGACCGTGTGCGGACGTGGACGGAGAAGTTCTTCTTTTTCGCCTGCATGTTCGCCGGTCTCTACGCTTTCAGCGATTTCCTTTTTTTCAGGGCAGACACCGCCGAGCACGCAGCCCTCACAGCGAAATTGAGTCTCACCAGCGTGACCATTACAACCCTCCTCCTGCTCCTCTTCACTTTGGTTTATGTCGGACGAATGAGGCGTTCCTACTGGTTACTCGCATCAGTTTCGGGTGCACTGGTCTTGATCGAATGGACGTTCATGCTTGTAGAGGTTCGGAGACCCGTTCCCGATGAACTCTTTCTCCCCATATTTGATCCGCTTGCATTCCTCATTCTGCTTGTGTATGTAGTAGCCTATGGGAGCCTCGGCATATGGAACCTTTATCGAGT
>JACQVJ010000015.1 GCA_016209805.1 Ignavibacteriota bacterium | reverse complement strand
GGTGAGAGTGGCGAGGTCGATCACAAGATCGGGTTTGTATTTGGAGGCAAAGGATAACGCATCGGCGAGGATGAGCCGGCCCTCTGCATCCGTATTATCCACTTCGGATGTTTTCCCATTGAAATGGGTAAGAATGTCACCAGGCTTCATTGCAGCTCCGCCAAGGAGGTTTTCCGTTGCGGGGACTAATCCAACAAGATGCACGGGAAGCTTGAGTTGGGCAGCTGCCTGCATGGCTCCAATCACTGCTGCCGCTCCGGACATATCCATCTTCATCTCTGCCATCCCGGAGGCAGGTTTGATGGAGATTCCTCCCGAATCAAACGTTACGCCTTTCCCAACCAGCACCACTGTCGGCAACCTTCGCTTTCCCGCGTTATGCTCCATGATGATGAAACGAGGCGGCTTCTCACTTCCCTGCGCAACGGCGAGCAGTCCACCCATTCCGAGTTGCTTAATCTTCTGTTCATTGAACACCTTTACCTTGAACCTGCGCTTCCGTCCAGCCACGACTACCCGTCTCGCGAGAGAGTCCGGGTATACTTCGTTTCCGGGAGCGTTTTCCAGATCGCGGGCGAAGTAAGTCGCTTCACATACAACTCGCGCAAAGTCCACTCCCTTTCGAATTTCCTTTGCACTGCGATTTCCCGTTCCGGCCACGATGATGTGTTTGAGACTAGAGTTCTTCTTGCTGGTATCTGTAATGTACTTGTCAAATTTATACAGACCGAGCGCGGCACCTTCGGCGAGTGATGTGCCGATTGTTGCCCAATCTTCGTTGAGCGGGTTGTCAGTCAACAGGTCGGCGTGCGGCTCCATGAGTGCGAGGGTCTTCTTCTTAAGGCTTCTCGCAGTTTTCGCTGCAACTGCAGACGCACGGCGAAGACGTTCTGCGGTTACACCTTCTTTCTTCCCGACTCCAACCAGCAGAACGATCCTGTTTCGTAACTCGGTCGGATGGAGGACGAGGGTTTGTTGATCCTTGCCGGAGAAGATATTGGACCGAAGGGGAGCAGCGATGCTCTTCAGTTTCTCTTCCAGCCCCCGTATCTGTCGGGAGAAGGTCTTTTGGTCTTCGGCGACGAAGATTGCAATGACATCTGCCTTTATTGTTGTGAATGTTCCTTGAGCAGCAGTCAGTGTGAGCATGTATTCTTTTCTTATTATGGTTGGAGGTATTTTGCCGATGCCCGGATGACGCGTTGTTTGGTATCAGCGATTGTTCCTTCATACAGTCGAGCGCCGGCAGCATTCTTGTGCCCGTTGCCCCCGAATTCCTTTGCAAGCTCGTTGATGGGGATTTCGCCTTTGGAACGAAAGCTGATCTTCACCCCCTTGCTCATCTCGAGGAAGAGGATGCCGGCCACAACACCAACCACACTCATGGGGTAGACCGTGAAATTCTCCGTGTCGACTTCCGTCGTTTGCGTACGCTGGAGGATATCCTGAGTCACCGTGACGTGGGCGAGTTTGCCATTGTGCTCGGTACAGAGAGTGGCAAGGGTTTCGCCGAGCAGCCGGATTCGACCGGGCGACCATTGTTCGTATACCTGCTGGTAGATTGAAACAGGGTCAGCGCCCCATTCAATCAGTTTTGCGACGATTCCGTGAATTTCCGGATCAACACGGGGATAGCGGAATGAGCCCGTGTCAGTCATTATTGCACAGTACAAAGCTTGAGCAATAAGTGAATGAAGAGCCGCGGGTTGACGACGCGTTAACATGCGATACACGATCTCGCCGGTCGAGGTTGCGTTGTCGTCGAGGATGTAATGGTGAGCGAACGGCGCCGGCTCGAGGTGATGATCGATGCAAATCTTGATTGCCGCGCTTTTCAGGACGTGGGGTTGCATCGTCCTCAGCCTCTCGGGATTATTGGTATCAAGCACGACGATCACCTCCGCGTGGGCGATTGTTGCGGCGTCGGTCGCTTCGTTGAATTGTGAGATGCGATGATTGGGGTCGAGAAATGTGTAGACAGGCGGGAGTGCGCTGTAGTTCAGGATGCTGACGTCCTTCCCCTGGCCGGCGAGCCACTCCGCAAGAGCGACTTCCGATCCGAGTCCGTCACCATCCGGGTTGACGTGTGTGGTAAGTACAAACTTCTGGTGCTGCTGGAAAAGACCGACGACTTCTTCAATTGTGGATTGCATTCACACGCTGTTAATATCATGTACAAAACTCACCCAATATACTGAATTGGCGGACAACAACAAACATCCGTCACCGCAGCGATATCGTAAAATCGTTGGCCGATGTCATGTCTGAGTTCGCTTTGCCGTGCCGACGGCCTGCACATTCTGACCGTCAAAGTTGCCGGTCGTTCAACTAGTGGAGTTTCTTGGGAGGAGGTGAATGAAGATGGGCTCTCACCGGATGAGCATCATCAGCTTCGTCATCTGACGCCCTTCTGTTGACAGTCGGAGGAGGTACACGCCGGAAGCCACGTGTATGCCCGCTCTATCACTCCCATCCCACACAAGCTCATGTGCTCCTGCTGGCTTGATGTCATCGAAAAGGCGTTTTACTTCTTGACCGAGCACATTGTAGATTCCCAAGGTCACCTGTGCTTGTCTGGGG
>JACQVJ010000131.1 GCA_016209805.1 Ignavibacteriota bacterium | reverse complement strand
TCATTGATACCTACTGATTGACTAATAGTTCATCGATTCCTGCGTTTTCCTGTGCCACTACGATTCGCTTTTGGACATTACTCTCAAACGAAACGGTAACGCCAAGAGTATCCAAGCTACTTCGTCAGGATCATCTTCATCGCTAAAACCTTTCTTGCGCCTGGCATGGCCAGCCTGCAGACGTATACCCCGCTTGCAAGCCCGCTCCCGTCCACCTGTACATAATGCCTTCCGGCCGAGACGAAACCGTCAACCAGCGTTCTGACTTCTCTGCCGAGCACATCGTACACCTTGAGACTGACCGGACCATCAACGGGGATGGTGTAGGTGACTGTTGTCGATGGGTTGAATGGATTTGGGTAGTTCTGATGGACTCTGAAACCTATAGGGATTTGATGGGACGGGTCAATAGGTTCGACGAAGGTTGAGCCACCACTAGTTGTATGAAGAACCGTTCCGAAATGAGCGGCAGCCCAACCGATTTCAGGACCCTGAAACTTTAGCGCCTGGATAATCCAAGCTGATGGAGCCTGCTGAGAGTACCATGTACATCCACCATCGGTCGTTTCAAAAATATTCCCTGATGCAGCTCCCCAGCCACGTTGTGTGTCCACGAAATCGATAACGCCAAATGGCTCGGGTGTATAAAGTAGCCGCCAGGTTTCTCCTCCGTCTTCCGTATGGAAGATTCCGCCCCTAAGGGCTGAAACCCATCCTGTGTTGTCGTTTACAAAACTCATCGAGAGATAGGCTGAATCAGAATTATTCGAAACCACAGAAATCCAGCTGGCGCCTCCATCTGTGGTTCGATAGACGACCTGTTGACTTCCGGAGATTACATCTCCTGCCATTATCCAACCTCTCGACGGACTGGTGAATTGCACTTCGCTTGTTCCTGAAGCAAGTATCGTCGGATGGGCACTCCACGAATTTCCTCCGTCTGTTGATCTTAGCAAACGTCCACCTCCAACGATCCATCCAGTTGGATACTGGCTAAAGTCTACGGCGCGCCAGCGGGATAAGACAGGACTAGTCTGGGCTGCCCAGGAATTTCCGTTGTCTGTCGTTCGCAGAATCGTGGATGCATCGCCAACGACCCAACCAGATTGCGGGTCGACAAAACACACATCATTGAGATCTGCTGTCGTCCCCGATGTCAATACGGACCATTGTGAACCCCCGTCTGACGTTCTCAAGATTGTTCCTTGGCGACCCACAATCCAAGCTTTCAGTGGGTCCTGTATGTGGATTCCAAACAAACTGTGACTGGTTACTGATTGAGTGAGTGACTGCCACTGCACACCGCCGTCTGTGGTCCTCAACAGAGTGGCAACGTTGCCAACCACAATACCACTCAAAGAATCCAAGAAATAAGTTGCCTTCAATGAGTACTGTGTTGGGCTTATCTGATATGTCCACAACATACCACCATTCGTAGTGTGGACGATTAATCCAAAAGGATTACCAAGTGTATCAGTTTCGGAGACAGCCCAGCCATGCAGACTGTCCAGCATGAATATGCTACTCCAGATTGCTCCCGAGTTCAGCTGCACTTGCCATGTTTTTCCACCATCAGTCGTTGCTTCAATGCTTGACACACCGCATTGCCAACCCTTCAAGCTGTCTATGAACTGGATATCCCACAGCGAGTATGAGAGAGTGTCAATTATCCAGACATTGCCTCCATCAGTTGTGCGGATTCTCCTGTTGACTGCTCCCGCTCCCCAACCACGCAGACTATCGACAAAGTTCAAGGCATGCACAAACTGGAACGGGAAATCCGCCTGAAGTTGCCAGTTGTTACCTCCGTTGGTTGTATGCCAGAGTCTTGATCCTTGACCGCTCGCCCAACCCGTGCGTTCGTTGACGAAGAAGATCGCTCTGATATCTGTAGGGTCCTCAAGACTTGTTTGCCAAGTAGCCCCACCGTCTGAAGTCCTGAAGAGAATGGTTGGCAAGCCACCTGAAGCTTGGCCCCCTACCCAGCCTATGTTCTCATTGTGAAAGAAAATGTTGTGGGCGTACAATCTATCAGGCAGCATGCCGGGATTCCATGTTATGCCTCCATCCGTTGTCTTCAGCAGGACGCCGGCATCGCCTGCTGCCCATCCTGCATTGCGGTTAACGAAGCAGACAGATCGAAGATTGTTCCCTTGCGGCACCGGGTTCTGCCAGTGCCATTGAGCAACGGCAACGGTATCAAGCCCCATTCTTGCGACACAGAAAAGGATTATCCAGCTGAGCAAACGCCTTGATCGCATCAGGTTTTCTCCTTCCCCTCCAACTTCCTCTCCAGCTCATCAATCTTTTTTTTCATCTCGCGGATCGTGTTGAGCAGATCCGGCAGCTGGGCAATCCCCCCCTGGATCCGGAACGCCTCTCTGTGCGGATAGGCTGGCGAGCCAAAATACGTCATGTTCGGTTTGTGTATGGAATGATGCACCCCCGATTGCGCGCCGATTTTTGTGTTGTCTGCAATCTCAAGATGGCCCGTAAGTCCAACTTGACCGCCGATCATGGTGTTCTTCCCCACCTTCGTGCTGCCGGACATTCCCGCCTGCGCAGCGATCACGGTGTTCTCTCCGATCGTCACATTGTGCGCCACTTGAATCAGGTTGTCAAGCTTCGCGCCGATCCTCTAATGTTACTTAAGCATAAGCATTTTTCGAACTTGAGTGAAGTTCGATGTTGAGAGTCGATAAAAATATACACCGCTACCAAGTGAAGAAGCATCAAAGACAATCTCACAATATCCCGTCTCTTACTGTCCATTGCGCATCACTCGTAAAATCCATAGTCCATGCGACACGAACGGGACCTCCAAATTCTGCCACAACCCCGTAGTACGCATAGCCATAACGATCAAAAGCCACGGATGGATCAACACCATGTATGTCCGCCTCATTCCTTAGTACAGATTGGCTCCCTACTGACCAATTCAATCCACCGTCTGTCGAGAAGGCAAAAAAAGGTTTCGCATGGTTGTCATCACGGTAATCCATCCACCCAGCGAGGAGAATCTTTGGGTTGGTGGGATGTACTGCAATTGCTGTTTCACTCTGATCCGCAGGATGATTTGTAATTGCTACATCATTGAACTGTGAGTTAAGACGGACGAACGAACCCATCATCACAATGCATACGAAGAGAATACGATATATGGGTTTCATTGCAATTCTCCTCCTTATTTGATGAGTAACATTCTTCTTATCTGCGTCTTACCATTGAACATTATTTTGTAAAAGTACACACCGCTTGTCACCATCCGACCACCGTCATCTTTCCCATCCCACGATTCCTTGTGATGTCCCGGCATATGATTGCCGTTTGCTAAAGTACGAACTTTCTGGCCTAGCAAATTGTAAACCACTAATTCGATGAAACCTGGCATAGAAAGGTCAAAGCTTATCGTCGTGGAAGGGTTAAACGGATTGGGATAATTCTGATGAAGCGCAAGTAAACCAGGCACTCCTGAGGTGGATTCCCGATCCCGAACAGTGACCAACTTGTTGCGCAGCGTCCAGAGCCCCTGCCAACCTTCCGCAATCACGACAAAGTCATCCCTTGCCCAGACACCTGATATTGAAGATGGGAAGTCATACAAAGCAAGCGGGTGGGCGGGATCTGAAACATCGAAGATACCTGCAGAAGAATACACGTAGTCAGGGGATCGAAGCATCTGAAAACTCGATCCGAAATTGTGAATTGTTGATCCAACAACCCGAGGAGAATCAGGGTTAGCAATCTTTATCACATAAAAGAACCCTGCCGCTGTGGCGTACAAAAACGAATCGCTCACCGCAATGCCGTCCGATGTTTGGAGCACTCTGCTTCGTAACACTGGCATCGCAGGATTTCGAGCATCTATAATGAGTACACCTGCCTCATCCGTCGAAAGATAGAGAAAACTATCTCGAGACGTAACTTGCTTTACAGTGTAGGGAGCGCGAAAGACACTTGCTCTCACAGGTTGCCGTGGGTCACTCACATCTATAATCTCGAGCGTAGAGTCATTGACAGTACCGCCTGACCGTGTCATCGCAATGAAGTTCCTAAATTTTGTTAGGGTATTTGTATGTTGCCAGCCGCCAAGGTTACGTCCCGCAACACCGATATAGTGACTCACTGCCCGGGGACGATGCAC
>JACQVJ010000134.1 GCA_016209805.1 Ignavibacteriota bacterium | reverse complement strand
GTGAGCGACCTTATGAGGATAATACCAGCGGGAGTCGAACCATGTCAAGCGCGGTCCGTGGAGGTCAGCTCAGCGCATCCTTCGACTCCCTCCTCGCACAGAGAGCAATGAGGTCGGTCGCTCAGGATGACGATCGTTGTGTATCGGCATTGACGACCGAGAAACCTGCCTGCAATTTCTTTAGAAGAGAAAAAACAACACACGTCATCCCGAGCGAGCGATTCTCTACATGCCCTAACCATGCGAGCGAGTCGAGAGATGACACGTGTGCGAGCATGCAGATGACACCCTTCGACTCGGCCAACAGACAGCGTTGGCCTCGCTCAGGGTGACGAAGGCATGCCCTTCAGCGGGCACACGTCATCCCGAGCGAGCGGTTTTCTCTATGCCTTATCCATGCAAGCGAGTCGAGGGATGCCCAGCGCGGTTCGACGCGCTCTCCTCCGTCAACACTAGTACTCAGGCTGTACAAAAAGAATCAACCTGTCATTCCGAAGGAGCCCTTCGGCTTCGCTCAGGGCGAACTCCGCGACTGAGGAATCTCTCTTTCTGATCAGATTCCTCAACCCGACAGAGAAACATCGGGTTTCGGAATGACATGCTCGGACTTGTTGCTCACCCTCCAAGACTCGTGCTGAATACTCTGAGGCAGCGGCACGAAGCTCGGAGATTCGTATCCAAACTCATCCTCCCTCTCCTCATTACTCGACTGAACTGATGTATCCTCATCGGAAATCACTCACCTACCTCTGTTCCAGAACTGCTGTTGTGCTTTAGTCACATTTGAAATTTGTACAACGACACGTGGTGGAGCGATGTCAAAACGAAACCTAAGGCCGCTTCACGTCCGCGGTCAGTGTATGTCATCATACAGCCTCTTCTCGAATT
Source organism: Ignavibacteriota bacterium (assembly GCA_016209805.1). Lineage (GTDB taxonomy): Bacteria > Bacteroidota > Ignavibacteria > UBA10030 > UBA6906 > JACQVJ01. The sequence continues at coordinate 3,487 of JACQVJ010000134.1, read as the reverse complement.
CTCATCCCATCTGGCAAGTCACCACTGCGCGCACACACCATGTCTCAACATGGCACACGCCGTGAACTATGTGGGGGTGAAGTTAGAAGGATAGAAGGAAGGATTCTCAATGAAGTCACTGAAAACTTGTGTTACGCTGGCGGTCACGTTGCTATTTCTCTCACGAATGGAGGCAGTAGCTTCTTACGACGATGTTGCAGTCGTAGTGAATACGAATAGCCAGAACGCCATGGCCATTGGCGCCTATTTTATGAATGCGCGGTCGATTCCTCCGGTGAACATGATCTACGTGAGCACCGATACCACCGAGGAGATTGACAGCACACGATTCAATGCTTTGCGATCGCAGATTGAGCAGTATCTGACTGCCAACAATCTCGTCAATTCGATCAACTACATCGTGACGACAAAAGGACTCCCACTGAAAGTGAACAGGGGAAACCTGTTCTCAACGCAATCTCCGTCATCATCGGTAGAAAGCGAGTTGATGTTGATCCTCGGCTCTTGGAGCACCTACATCGCACGTAACGGCGCCCGGACATCCCCCTATTTTGCCCAAACTGCGCATTTCTCTCGCGCCACTTACGGGTTATATTTGGTTACGCGACTGGACGGCTATACCGTGCAACAGGTTTACGACCTGATCGACAGAGGGGGGCCAGGCATCACAGTTACGTCATCGGGAAAATTCGTGCTCGATCAGGATCCAACCTATGTGTCCGAGCCTCTAAACCGATTTCTCGCTCAGGCCACTCCTATTCTTCAGGGAAAAGGGTACGATGTACTGCTCGATTCCACTACGGTGTACAGGACATACAATAACGATGTGCTGGGCTATGTAAGCTGGGGCAGTAATGATCGCAACGCCAATAACTACACTCAGTATGCAATACCTTATAATACGTATGTTCGTGGCGCACTTGCCGAGACATACGTTTCAACATCGGGACGCTCCTTTGACTCCCCACCCTCTTACGGACAATCACTCGTTTCCGACCTCGTCAATGAGGGCGTAACCGGCGTGAAGGGATATGTGTATGAGCCGTACTCAGTCGCCATGGCCGAAGCTGATATCTTGTTTGACAGGTACACATCGAATTACAATCTGGCGGAAAGCTATTTCATGGCCTCCCCCTGGCTGTCGTGGATGGACGTTGTTATTGGAGACCCAAAGACTTCTATTACGCTGGCAACTGGCCCTCTTCCCATTCAACTTGCAGGATTTCAGGCGTCATACAACGCGATATCAAATACAGTCGAGTTAGAGTGGCAGACGATCTCGGAAATCAACAACTACGGGTTCTTCGTTCAACACAGAGACTCGTCGTCTCCGAATTTCGTGGATCTCCCCGGCAGTTTCATCCCCGGGCAGGGAACAACAAACGTCCCCCAATTCTATTCATGGACTCACACGAACCCGCAACCAGGGGTGGCGTACTACCGGCTTCGCCAGGTTGATCTGGACGAAACCCAACACTTCAGTGATGCGCAACAGGTCGTTGTGACACCGTTGACCAACATTGTCGAAAACGGAACGCCGACTGGCTTTGCACTTGCGCAGAACTACCCAAATCCATTCAACCCTTCGACGCAAATAGAATTTTCGGTCGAAAACACAGATCGAACCTCGGTTGAAGTGTACAGCGTGATTGGAGAACACGTCGCCACCCTCTTCGACGGAGTGGCACAGAGTGGCGAGCGATACAACGTTCGGTTCGACGCGTCAGGACTGGCAAGTGGTCTGTATTTCTACAGACTTCAGAACGGCCAGCAGCAAGCTCTCAGGAAGATGACGTTGCTCAACTAAAATTAAGTCGTACACAGCAGTTGGACACAAAAGCCCGACCAGAGATTGGTTGGGCTTTCTTTTTCCAGGTCAGTAAGCGGCAACGAAGGTTACCGTAGCTTCGCCAGTTTTTCCACGGCTGCGTCGGTCTTCCCATCACCTCTAACCGAAATGCGGTAGAAGTAATATCCGTTGGCGATCTCATCACCGTCATTATCCCTTCCATCCCAGTAGATGCGGTTGAAGCCGACTTGCAAGGAAGCCGCGGGCACATTGATCTCCCGGATCTTTCTTCCTGAAATCGTAAAGATTCTGATCGTCAGCTCATCCGGCGGTCGCGAGCCTGTCAACATGAACGTGAAGTACGTATCTGTCGCAAACGGGTTGGGATAGTTGTAGACCTGAAGGACACGGGTTTCATTCAGGACCTTCACCATTACAAGGTGTTCGATGGAATCGACTTCGCCGAAGCCGTTCATCCGGGCAAGACGGAATTTCAGTTCGTGCTCGCCATTTGGCAGCTCTGGCGTGAATGTCAACTCTCCCGTGCTGATCGCAGTCTTCGAAACTCCTTTGTGCAGCGTTGCCGCGTGCGTCCTTTCCACGAGCTTGTTGTTCACGAAGAATTCAGCCTGTTCGGCAAGGAACCCTTCGCCCTCATTCCCTGCGCGGACAAGGATCTTCGGTCTTGCCGATATGTAATCGCCATCCATGATCTGTGTGCCGTCGGCAAAGATCTGAATGTTAGTAGGGATGCTGCCACCCGAAAGATAAAATGTCGTGTAAGCTGTGTTATTCTCCGCCACGAGGTCCTTCCCCATCTTGGCCGGTGCAACAACGACCTGGAGCGTCACCCTCCTCGAGAAGTTCACTGTCTGAATCGGAATGACAATCGAACGTGAGCCTCCAACGGGGATTGAGTCAACGGTCGTGCTGGCAATTTCCCTTGCCTTGTTGTATTTGTCGTAGATCGAGACAACGACTCGGGAACTATCGCTCTTCTGAAATCCAACGTTGTAGATCGTTACCGGAAGGTTGAGTGCGCTCCCGCCCGGCACACTCCCGCTGCCAACTGTTCGTGAACTTATCGCAAGGTCCGGTGGCGGGCTGAAATCAATCCACCAGTCCTTTAACACCGGCGTGAGCAGGGCATCAGTGCTCGAGAGTAATGCAGCGTGCCTGAAGGTCGAATACCTCGGACCGGAAGTGAGCGGATTGAGGAACGACAGATCCACATTGATGCTATCCCCCGGAAGAATCTGGAGGGTATCCATCTCACCAGTGGGTCTGACACCGAGCAGTGCGATCTGACTTTGCGTGACCTCGATAATGCCACTATGACGCCAGTGGAATGATTCCCACGATGACGGAATGGTGAACCCCGTCGTGGTGATCGAGCCGGATCCGTAACTATAGTAGTTGGGAACCTGCATGCTGATAAGCACGGTGTCGTTGTTGAGGCCTTCGAGTGCGGTCATGCCGGGGCCGCCGCTCCCCTTTCGCCCGATCAGTGCCCACGACATACCGGGCGTTGCCTGCCGAATCATCGTGCTGCCGAGCGCTTCGAGTGCGACGTATAAACTCTCACTCATATTAGTTCTTGCATCATAGATAACGGTGATCGCAAGATAATTCCCAACTGGGGTGTTCTTGATGAAATTCTTCATACTGTCAGCCTGCGCAGCCTGACCCGGCACGTTG
>JACQVJ010000130.1 GCA_016209805.1 Ignavibacteriota bacterium | reverse complement strand
GTCCACTCGCCTGAAGATGTGGCAAAGCTCCTGATTCCGAAATTGCGTGATCGAGCGAAGGAAATCTTCATGGTACTGCTCCTTGATTCGCAGAATGGTTTGAGGAAGGAGGTGGAACTCTCCGAAGGGACACTGAACGCAAGCCTGGTCCATCCACGCGAAGTGTATAAGGTAGCAATCGATCATCTCGCAGCATCGATTATCGTGGCACACAATCATCCGAGCGGCAACCGTGAACCAAGCAAGGAGGATATCGAGATTACGCGGCAACTTGTGGAGGCAGGAAAAATTGTCGGCATTCCACTGCACGACCATGTGATCGTTGCGGGAGACGGGTACACGAGTTTTGCAGAGCGCGGGCTGCTGTAGGATGCGGCAGCGTTGATACTGCATGAAATTGTTTTAACTCTGTGGTTCAGGTAATCTGCCTGAAATTCGACCATTGCAGAGTAAAAATCGTGGCGAATAGTTGACAAGACACCCTTTTTTTAGTATAATGACCACGGTTTAATGAAGCTATAACATCGAGTTACACCGAACCCATACACTAATCTCAGGAGGGGCACATATGCAAAGAATACGCAAGACGGTCTTCACTCTTGGTATTTCTCTCCTCTTTGCAAGCGGGTTATTCATCGTTGGATGCTCATCAAGCCCTGATGAAGCCCAGCTGAAGCAACTGAATGACTTGAAAGAGGAATACGCTGCTTTGCAGAAAGAGCAAGCAGCCAAGGAGCAGCAGAAGTCGGCTCTCGACAGGGAAGTGGCGGAGAAGAATGCAAAGTTAAAGAAGTGCAATGACGATCAACAGGTCGTCAAGCAGAGGCTCGCAAAGTAAGCACACCTGATTACTCACCAATCAGCCAAAGGAGTTTTTGACGATGAAAATCAACAAGATTGTTTATGTCGTGCTTGCTGCTGTGCTTCTGTTGTCCGTCGGAATTGCACCGGCGCAGGAGATGACCAAGGAAGAGTGGCAAGCTGAAATGAATCGATTTACTCAACTGCGCAATGACGCAAGTGCCAGTGTGAAGAAACTCACTGATGACATTGCTGCGTTGCAGGCACAATCCACAAAGCTCGATGCCGATGTCAAGAAATGCATGGATGACCTCTATGCACTCGTCGGTTCGGATGCTGAGAAGGCGGCAGCATATCGCGCACAAATTGAAAGCGCAGAAAGCAAAGCAAACGAGTTAATGCGCCTTTCTGATGCAGACCTTATGGCGCGAAGTGCCGAAGTCAACGACCTGGCGGCAAAAGTGAAAGAACTCTGGGGAAACAAGCTCTCCCTGATTCCGGAATTCTGGGATCGCCTTACGGCGCTTGATGAAAAGGTGAAGAGCCTCCAGACAACGCTTGCGGGGGCCGGCAAGACGTACACTGTCGGGACATGGGCCAAGGACAGAGATTGTCTCTGGAATATTTCCAAAAAGAGTACCATCTACAATAACGCGTGGATGTGGCCGAAGATCTGGCAGGGGAACCGTGATCAAATCAAGGATCCGGATATCATTCATCCCGGTCAGATGCTGAAGATTCCACCTGCAGGAGAGATGAGCGCTGACGAAAAGGCGGCGGCGAAGTCGTATTACAGCAAGAAGGCCGCTCCGTAGGAGGTAGAGCAGACGATACGTGCATTGGATGCCAACCCCGATTGGCAAGTTTCACGGCAAGTCACAACCCCCTTTCCTGTACTTGGTGCAGGGGAGGGGGTTCTGTGTTTTCTAAAGGACAGATAATCCGGAGAAAATCTCTTTGGTGGAAAAAAAGATTAGGATTGAGGGAGTAGATACGCTGAGTCTGCTCGGACTCAACGATGCGAATCTGCAGATCGTAGAGAACAGATTCGATTCAAACATCGTTATCCGCGGCGACACGATAACGATTCGAGGCATGCAGGCTGAAGTTGACCAACTTGAGAAGATCTTCCGGGAGCTTATCTTCATCCTTAACAAGAATGGAAGTCTGACGACGAACGATGTTGAAACAGTGATTGATCTGGTAACGGTCAATGGGGAGCCGGCGCTGCCCAGGACGGTGACATCATCACTCAGTCGCGACGATCTTGATACGGTTATCCTCTACACTAAGAACCAAATCATACGAGCGAAGACTCCGGGCCAGCGTGAGTATTTACGACAGGTGAAGAAGAACGACATTGTTTTTGCCGTCGGACCTGCCGGTACGGGGAAGACATATCTCGCCGTGGCAATTGCGGTGGCCAGCCTGAAGAATAACGAAATCATGAAAATCGTACTCACGCGTCCTGCGGTGGAGGCCGGCGAGAGTCTTGGGTTCCTCCCGGGTGATCTGAAGGAAAAAATTGACCCGTACCTCCGACCGCTCTATGATGCCCTTGACGACATGATTCCGGGCGAAAAACTCCGCGCATACATAGAGAAACGGGTGATAGAAATCGCACCACTTGCATATATGAGAGGACGGACTCTCAACAACGCATTTGTAATCCTGGATGAAGCTCAGAATGCCTCGGCAATGCAGATGAAGATGTTTCTGACGAGGCTGGGACCGAACTCACGCGCGATCATCACCGGTGACGTTACGCAGATAGATCTTCCTGTCAAATCAGCTTCAGGACTGGTACAGATTCAGGAGGTGTTGAGGGCGGTGGAGGGGATTTCATTTGTGTACTTCGATAGGAACGATGTCGTTCGCCACCGTCTCGTGAAAGACATTATTGACGCGTACGACAAATACCAAAACGGAGGAATGCGCGAAGCTACTGAAACCGTCGCACCTGGTAAGGAGCATGGATAGCAGGTTAGCCCATTAACTGATCCGTTCCAGAATTCACCATCGGTGTCCCTTTTTCCTCTTGGCCTGGTTCCACAGGCCGTCCATTTCCTCGAGAGTGGAATGATGAATGTCCTTCCCTTGTTTCCGCAGCTCCCGCTCGATAAATCTGAATCGTTTCATGAACTTGTCCACCGTACTCCGCAAAGCGTCTTCCGGATTGACGTCGATGAAGCGAGCGTAATTCACCAAAGCAAACAAGTAATCCCCAAGTTCTTCCTCGCGTTTTCTTTTGCTGTTGCCCCGGACAGCGCGTTGTAGTTCTTCATGTTCCTCTTCAACCTTTTTCCACACATCCGATTTCTTCCTCCATTCGAAGCCAACCTTCGCGGCACGGCCCTGAACTTTTGCAGCCCGGAGCAATGCCGGGAGTGATTTAGGAACGCCGTCCAGTATGGAAGTCCGGCCTTCATCCATTTTTATTTTTTCCCAGTTGTGTGTGACTTCTTCCGCGTCGCGCACTCGATGCGAGCCAAACACGTGCGGGTGCCTGCGGATAAGTTTCTCCGTTATCTCACGAACCACATCCTGAAGTGTGAATTCCCGCGTCTGCTCGGCCATGGTCACGTGCATTATGATGTGCAGCAGCAAATCGCCGAGTTCTTTTTTCAGCTCATTAATATCGTTATCATCCAGCGCTTCGATGACTTCATACGTTTCTTCAAGCAGACTGTGGCGAATTGACTGATGGGTCTGTTGCCGATCCCACGGGCATTCATGCCGCAACCTGCGGACAACTTCGATCAATCTCTCCAAGTCCTTTGTTGGAATTTTCGGATAGCGGTTGCGCATTTCCCCTGACCCTCGTGATAGTGTGAATGAAAGATGCGTCAACATCGAGATTTTGATCCGGAGTTGCAATCAAGCCTCAGACCGGCTGTGGAATATAACGGGAGCTTTCTCTATATTCAGGTCGCTCGATGTCAAGAGCGCTGCTTTCACGACAATCTGCGACGTGCACATTTGAAATGAGGATGACAATGAAGGCCAGAGTGTTGGTCCCGCTCGTGATTTTGGTGATACTCATGATCTATCTCCTGTTATCTTACTTCCAACCAAAAGAGGCGACCATGCTCCTTGTGAATGGTGTTGTGTATACCGCGAATGACACGCAGCCGATCGCTGAGGCAATCGCCGTCGAACGGGAAATGATTGTTGGCGTCGGTTCGAGTGAAGAGATCCGTCGCTCATTCAAGGCTGCAACAGTCGTCGATCTTCAGGGCCGGCCGGTGTATCCGGGATTCACCGACTCGCACGCACATCTCGAAGGTCTCGGTGCACTGCTGGCTAACGTGAATCTTATGGGCACAAACTCTCTGGAGGAGATTCAGAAACTCGTGGCGGATCGAGTAAAGACTGTTCCTGACGGGGCCTGGATTCGGGGGCGCGGCTGGGATCAAAACCGATGGTCCGGAAAGTCATTCCCGACTCACCAAATCCTCGACACTGTTGCTCCCGATGTTCCGGTGTTTTTGAAGAGAGTTGACGGACACGCGGCTTGGGTGAACAAGAAGGCTCTCGACCTTGCCGGCATCACGAACACAACACTAGATCCACCGGGAGGAAGGATCATTCGGGATAAGAACGGGAGACCAACGGGTGTATTCATCGACAATGCTGTCGATGTGTTTGAATCCGTGATGCCTCTGCCATCGGTGCAGGAACGAACGGAGGCGGTGGAAAACGGAGTGGAAGCATGTCTCAAGGTCGGGCTGACGCAGGTGCATGATATGGGTGTCGATCTCGAGCTGATTCAGATCTACAAGCAGCTGATCGAGAGCGGACGGTTTCCGTTCCGAGTGTATGCCGCGATTGATGGGTTTGGTGAAACATGGAATCATTATCTGAAGGAAGGTCCCGAAGTTGACGCGAACGATGGAAAACTGACCGTTCGCGCATTGAAGCTCTACGCGGATGGCGCCCTCGGTTCGCGGGGTGCCGCGCTTATTGAACCGTATTCGGATGATCCCGGAAACAGGGGCTTGACACGCGCATCTGCCGAAGAGATCGAGTCAGCCGCCCTGCAGTGTATCGACAAGGGATTTCAAATGTGTACGCATGCAATTGGGGACAGGGCCAACCACGTCGTTCTCAATGCTTACGAGAAAGTGTTCAAGTCGACCCCTGCAAAAGCGAATGATGCTCGCTTCAGGATCGAGCATGCACAAGTAATCGACAGAACAGACATCGAACGCTTTCACGGTCTTGGCGTTCTTCCGATGATGCAACCCACACATTGCACTTCCGACATGTATTGGGCGGAGGATCGTCTCGGCCCGAAGCGCGCCGAGGGGGCGTACGCATGGAGGTCTCTGCTCGACTCGAAATCCATTATTCCCTCGGGATCCGACTTTCCGGTCGAGAGCCCCAACCCATTGTGGGGGTTCTACGCAGCGATCACGCGTCAGGACCACTCAGGTTGGCCGGAAGGTGGTTGGCATCCCGAACAGTCCATGAGCCGTGAAGAGGCCTTGAAGTCATTCACGCTATGGGGTGCGTTCGCAGCTTTCGAAGAAACGAAGAGAGGGTCGATTGAAAAGGGAAAGCTCGCTGATATTGTTGTTCTCTCAGATGACATTATGAAGGTTGAACCAAGGATGATCCTATCGACTATAGTGGAGATGACAATTGTCGGTGGGGAAATCGTCTATTCGTCCGGGGATTCCGGTCTCCTCGCTTCTTCATCAACACGTTCCAGCAGTAAGTGAGCAACCGTCACTCTCCGCCAGACGACTCTCTCCGGGATTCTGAGTCTCAGTCAATGGCAGACCTTCCGGATCCTCATGCTCGACGCAACTTTGTGGTTAACGCGATCGAAGGTGCCTTCTACATTTCAGGAGCGGCGTTTACCTCGGTCCAGACCGTTCTTCCCGCACTGGTTATTCGGCTTGGGGGAGGTAACGTTGCAGTGGGTGCTGTCAGTGTCATTGCATGGGTTGGTGTTTTTCTTCCTCAGATTCTTGCTGCGCGCTATACAGAGACGTTGCCGTGGAAGAAACCATGGGCTGTATGGGTCGGTTTGATTCAACGGACTACGACCTTCTTCATCGGCTTGTCAATTGTCCTCTTTGGTTCTTCGAACCCTGCTGTAGCCCTTGCGTTTTTTCTCGTACTTTTCTCACTGAGTCAGACACTTCTTGGCGTTGCAACGCCGGGGTGGTTCGACCTTGTTGCCAAGCTGACACCGGCAAGGAGGCGCGGGAGACTTGCGGGCATCAGGAACTCCCTCGGGGGTGTCGGCGGACTTTTGTGTGGGCTAATGTTAACTTGGTTTCTCGGCACCTTTGAGTTTCCGACGAGTTATGCGTTAGCGTTCTTCTCCGCTTTCGTCATGCAGATGGTGTCGATTGGCGTGCAATGGCGATTGGTCGAAAGGGAACCCAGCAAGGTTGTTCCGAGGAGGTCGATGGTTGCTTATCTTCGCGGTCAGCCACATGTGTTTCGCGAAAATCCAGAGTTCAAAACATTTATTACGGCGAGTGCATTTCAGATCCTCGCTTCAATCCCGGTTGGGTTCTTTACGGCGTACGCAATGTCGGCGTTTGGGGCCCGCGGTTCGATCATTGGAGAGTTCACACTTACGATTGTTGCGATTCAGGTTGTGAGCGCGCTTGTCAACGGCATTATTGCGGATCGGTACGGGAATAAAGTCGCGCTTGTTATCGCGGCGATTGCGATGCTGTGTGCAAGCGTGTGGGCCCTCGTTGCGCCATCACTCGATTGGTTCAGGCTTGTCTATATGTTTCTGGGAATCAGCCTCGGGACGGAGATTCTCGCCCGATATAACATGGCAATCGAGTACGGACCGGTGGAGCAACGGTCGAGCTACATTGGCTTGACAAATACGGTGCTCGCTCCATTTTACCTTTCCAGTCTTGTCGGCGGATGGATCAGCGATACATTCGGCTATGCTGCGGTATTTGGTGTGGGAGTTCTGTTCTCTCTCGTTGCAATCTCTTTGCTTATCTCAAAGGTGAAGGACCCACGGACCTGAGCGCAGACGCTCCCTGACAACGTGGATTGCATTTCATGCTGGGCGGTTTTATATTTGAGCCGCCATGCAGACTGTTCCTTTGACTCCCTCACAGTCCACGAAAGCCTGGACGGTCCTCTCCCTCATCGAGTGGTCAGCGCAGCATCTCGGTTCCAAAGGGTTTGACGAAGCCCGGTTACATGTTGAGCTTCTCCTGGCGAAAGTCCTCGGGTATTCCAGAATCCAGATCTACACGAATTTTGACAAACCGCTCGATCAAAGTGAGCTTGCCGAATTTAAGACGCTTCTTCAACGAAGGATGAGCCATGAACCGCTTCAATACATTATTGGAGAAACGGAATTCATGGGGCTTCCTCTGTTTGTCAATCCAAGTGTTCTGATCCCACGCCCGGAGACTGAGCAGCTCGTCGAAAAAGTATTGGAAGCAATTAGGAGTGTTGACAGTGATGGTCTTGAGATCCTGGACATAGGCACAGGCTCCGGTAATATTCCTGTCGCTCTTTCAAAGTTTGCACCCAATGTCTTTGTCACCTCGATTGATGTAAGCGATGAAGCTCTGCAGACCGCAGCGGTTAATGTTACGAGAAACAAAGCCGACAGGATCACGCTCATGAAAGCGGATGTGTTTTCGGATTTCCTGCCCGGAAAGCAGTTCGACTTGATAGTCTCTAATCCTCCCTACATCTCAGTGGAAGAATTCTCTCTGCTTCAACCGGAAATCAAAGACTTCGAGCCAAGGATTGCGACAACAGATGATGCCGATGGGTATCGGTTTGTTCGTCGTATTAGTCAATTCTCCTCACGAAGACTGAACTACGGTGGATTGATGTTGATGGAAATTGCATACAACCAGGCACGCGAAGCACAGAAAATAGTGGCTCAAGCAGGACTACACGGCATTCAGATTTTCCAAGACCATTCAGGCAATCCCCGAATCCTCATGGCTCGCAGAGACAGATGAAGGTTGTTGTTCAGAGAGTGAAGGAAGGAAGCGTCACTGTAAACGGGAACACTGTCGCCAGCATAGGACGAGGATATGTGATTCTGCTTGGAATAAGGTCGGGGGACTCTAAACAGGACGCATTGTTTCTTGCGGAGAAGTGTTCCGGGCTTCGCGTTTTCGAAGACCAGAATGGGAAGATGAACCTCTCTCTCAATGAAGTCGATGGAAGCGTGCTCGTGGTTTCGCAGTTTACTCTTTATGGTGATGTCCAGCGGGGGAACCGCCCCAGTTTCACTGACGCGGCGAGACCCGCTGAGGCCGAGCCGCTCTATGACATTTTCGTAAACAGAATGAAGGAATTACTCGACCCATCAAGAGTGAAAACTGGGATATTCAAAGCAATGATGGATGTGCACATCGTAAACGACGGTCCCGTCACGATTCTCATTGAGAGCAAGTAGTGTCATGATCTGAAATCTCCATTATCGACGAGGATTCTCCGTGGGTGTTCTGATGTTGTTCCTTGATGGTGTTGGAATCGGTGAAGAAGATCAATCGGTAAATCCATTCTTTGCTGCCGACCTGCCCGCGCTTCGTTCGCTGGGAGGTGGAGAACTTCCACACCTGTCGCGCCAGACGTTGAGGGCTAAAGATTCAACAGTGATTCCGCTTGACGCAACGCTTGGTGTCGAAGGCCTGCCTCAGAGTGGAACAGGACAGACCGCACTCTTCACAGGAGTTAACGGAGCAAAGATCGTCGGAAAACACTTCGGTCCGTATCCTTATTCCACGCTAAGACCGATCATAAAGGAAAAGAACATCTTCCGCCAACTGATGGTCGCCGAAAGGAGTGTGTACTTTGCCAATGCGTTCCCACAACGGTTCTTTGATTATGTGAACAGGAGGAAGTCGCGCATGACCGTTACGACCCTTTCGTGCACGATGAGCGATGTCCGCTTGCAGCGTGTCGAAGACCTTGCGAGCGGAAGGGGGATTTCTGCTGATATAACAAATGAGGGATGGCCTGGTTTGGGATATCCCGAAATCAAGCCAATTGATCCCGGTGAGGCTGGAAAGCGTCTTGCTCATCTTGCTCGTCAATACGACTTCGTGTTGTTTGAATACTGGAAGACGGATCATGCCGGACATTCTGAGAACTTGGGTGAGGCGATTGAAGTCCTGCAGCTGTTCGACCGGATGCTTGCTGGAATTCTTGAGATACTCGATACAAGTCAATTACTGTTGTTCATTACAAGCGATCACGGTAACATTGAGGATATGTCCACCAAGGTTCATACGCGGAATCCCGTGCCCGCGATTCTCTATGGACATCGTCATCGCGTGATAGCGGAACGGTTCCAGTCATTAACCTCCCACACTGGGGACCTCACTGACGTAACTCCCATATTGATGGAGGAGATTACATCCCGAGAATACAGCGTTCGTGTGGCAAGCGCTCGGTAGCGCCTGAGCATTCGGTTTAGCCACACTTTTTGCCCACAGCATCCGGTCTGAGCGATGAGCCTTTTCGATTTTCATTCGTATCCTGCTCTCAAAGTCAGCGCGCTGATGATTGTGGGGATACTTATCGGCGACAGCCTTGGCTTGCCGGTGTTCTTAACTGGCATAGCGACGGGATGTATCTTTGTTCTGTCCTTGATCCTCGCAATCGTGTCGCATCGGATCGATCGTTCATCTGCTTGGGATACGGTCGCGTTGTTGTTACTTTGTGTTCTTATCGGCGCCACGAAGATCGGTCTGGATAGATCTTCCTCATCGATAACGGACGATCTGTTCGAGCGGCCTGTGACAGTAACCGGGAAGATTGTTGAGCCTCCTGCTCGGTTCGACAACCGCATTCGCTTCCTGTTCAGATCCAATTCTCTGGTCGCCGATTCGATGATCGTTCCTTTCCGCTTCAACATCCTTGTGACGATCAAGCAAACCCGCGGGGACACGTCCACCGAGAACCTCACATACGGAAGGCAATTGCGTGTCAAGGGCCAAATCTCGCGGCCACCTGAAGAACGCAATCCGGGGGAATTCAACGCACGACAATATTACGAAGCGAACGGCATTCCCTTCTTCATGTTTGTGAGGAATCCCGTGCATCTTGCGGAAGTGGAGGTGCCCGAACCGTCATGGTCCCCAATGGAGTGGATCATGCGGGAAACGGTTGTGCCGGTCAGGCTGTACATTCAGTCGCATATCGACGGGACCATCGGCGGAGAGGAAGGGGAGTTTCTCAAAGGGATTCTCATCGGAGACCGCACGGGGATCTCGGTCGCGACGCGACAGGCGTTTGTGAACTCAGGAGTTGCGCATATCCTTGCGGTATCAGGATCTAATGTCGCGGTTCTTGTTGTCATTTTCTTTTTCTTGTTTGAGATGTTGCGATTCCCGAAGCAGATCAAGATCGTTTTCACAGTTGTGGCGCTTTGGTTTTATGTATTGCTCACTGGGAGTCAACCGCCTGTCGTACGTGCCACTGTGATGGCAACAGTATTCCTTATTGGCCTCATGGTAGAACACAAGTCCAACGCCTACAACTCGCTCGGCCTTTCGGCCTTGATTATTCTTGCCTTCGATGCTCGGCAGGTCTTCGATGTTGGATTTCAACTCTCATTCGTTGCGGTCCTTTCGATTATATATCTGTATCCACGGGCGAACGATTGGATCCGGCGTATTCCTGCAAGGTCATTGCTCCACCGATTGGCGATTCGGGTCCTACAGGTGTGCGCTGTCTCGGCTGTCGCAACACTTGGAACGCTGCCGTTCACAGCCCTGTACTTCGGTCGAGTCTCGGTTGTGGGCGTGCTGACGAACATAATTGTTATCCCGGCCGCAGGGCTCAGCATTGTGCTTGGATTTGTTTCGAGTGTTGCCGGACTGCTGAGTTCATGGCTTGAGCAGGTCTATGCTTCGGCAAATCACTTCATTCTCTATTGGACTATGATTGTTGCGCGAGTGTCAGGCGGGCTTTCGGTGGCGTATGTTGATACACTACAGTTTAC
>JACQVJ010000129.1 GCA_016209805.1 Ignavibacteriota bacterium | reverse complement strand
GTGCCGGGAAGGACGCAAGACCTAGCGGACGCGCTCGCGTCCCGCATTCGTCTGCGCGTCGCCGATGACGTCCGGCGCCTTCTCGTAGTCGGCAGCGACGATCTTTCGAGATGGATGTCGGCAGGGCCGGCAGCCTTTTTGGGGCTGCATGGACGGAAGGGAGCGATCGCCAGAGATCACGATGCCGATCTGGTTGTGTGGGATCCCGAGGAGAGATTCACAGTTGTTGCTGAAATGATCCACCATCGGCATAAGGTGACGCCATACGAGGGGAAGAACCTTTATGGAAAAGTCAGGGCAACGTTTCTTCGGGGCGAGAAGGTCTTTCACGATGGGAAGTTCGGAAGGCCAATGGGTCGATTATTGACGCGCAGTTATTCCGCGGAGCAGGTCTGATGGAGCGGCAAGACAGGACCGCGGCATTTACAGGTTTGGTTGATCTCGCAGCCGAGCGCGTAGGAGGAAAAGCGCTGATTGCGAGCGATGAGTTTTTTGCCGGGAAAGAAAATCTTCTCAAACCCGGCCGCGGGATTTTCATCCCCGACAAGTACACAGATCGTGGCAAGTGGATGGATGGTTGGGAGTCAAGACGAAAGAGAACTCCGGGCTGCGACTGGTGCGTCGTGGAGCTCGGACTTCCTGGACTCATCAAAGGTGTTGATATCGACACGGATCATTTCCTCGGCAACAACCCATCGTATGCCTCCATCGAAGCCGCGTCCTTTGATGGGAAAGTTTCAATTGACAAACTGAGCAGCGGGAGGACTGTCTGGAGTGAAATACTTGGGAAATCTCCAATAATGCCGGCCGCCCAAAATTTTTTTTCTGTTGCAAGTTCTCAGCGCTGGACGCACATTCGCCTGAACATTTATCCCGATGGCGGAGTAAGCAGGCTCAGAGTGTGGGGAGTCATTGGATAAACCGTGATGTTGGACTGATGGAGTATTGAATTGTTGAACCTCGAACCCCGAACCTCGAACGTTGAACCTTGACCTTACCCGAGCTCAATTCTCTTTCTCCTGATCTGGCGATGGTTGAATTCCTCCGCTGCTGTGGGTCTCGCGCATGGGCTTCAGAAATGGCGGCGAGCCGTCCGTTCCAAGGCGAAAAGGAATTGCTTGATGTGGCCGAAGATGTCTGGTTGCGACTGAGTCCTGAGGATTGGAAAGAGGCCTTCTCTCATCATCCAAGAATTGGTGATCGCGCAAAGCTGCGGGAGAAATTCGCATCGACGGCTCAGTGGGCTGAACGAGAGCAAGCCGGTGTGAAGGATGCTTCTGAAGAAACGCTGCAACTTTTGCTGGAAGGCAATCGGGAATACGAGGAACGATTTGGTCACATATTCATTGTGTGTGCGACCGGCAAGGGTGCGGACGATATGATTGCACTTTTGCGGCAACGCCTTGGGAATCCTCCGGGGGTCGAACTGGAGATTGCTGCAGCCGAGCAGCAGATGATCACCCGATTACGTCTCGAGAAACTCCTGACCGGATGACGGCTCCGGGATGAAATCCACTTCCCCTGCAAAGATGTATCATTCTCTTACCCAAAGGAGACAAGGATGAATTTGTCGCTGACTCCCGAAATCACAGACCGCGTGATGAACGACCTGCGCGAGGCCAACTCCTCATTTGCAAGAAAGTATCCAGGGGACTCCGGTGCACGGCAGCCTGTCCACACAGTCTATGGTGGAGCCCAGATCTTCAAAGCCGATACGGCCAGAAAGCTCGGGAATGTAGCCCTGAATTCTCTGCAGGAATATGCTCCCAACTTTGTTGAGTTCGCGCGTTTGTTGGGGATGCGCGGTCACGAGAATCTTCCCAAGTCGAAGGCACAAATTGTGGCACTCACAGAGAAGCTTGAAAGGAATCCCGGTGCTATTCGGAAGAGCAACAAGGCGGCCTGGCTTCTCTTCACAATCTACAACCGGGTGATCGACAAGCTCAAGCAGGAGCCCGTGGAAGATTTTCGTATTGATTTCGAGGATGGATATGGGAATCGTACCGATCCAGAAGAAGATGGCCATGCACAATCGACCGCTGAGGAGGTTGCACGGGGAATGTCGGAAGGGTCACTCCCCCCCTTTCTCGGAATTCGCGTCAAACCTTTTTCGGAGGAGTTGAAGGCTCGGGCTGTCAGAACGCTGGACATTTTCCTTACGACATTAACGGCAAGGACTGGCGGCCGCGTGCCTGATAACTTCGTAGTTACCATTCCCAAGGTGACTCTCCCCGAGCAGGTGAAGTCGCTGGTCAATCTCTTCAAAGCTCTCGAGTCGAAAACGTCCCTGTCGCCAGGGACACTAAAGATTGAGCTCATGATCGAAACTCCCCAGTCGATTATCAACCATCGGGGAGAAACGAATTTGCCGATCCTGATTGACGCCGCCGAAGGGCGCTGCCTGTCAACTCACTTTGGGGTGTACGACTACACTGCTCTTGTTGACATCACCGCGTCCTATCAAACGATGATGCACCCGGCATGCGATTTTGCCCGGCACATGATGAAGGTATCTCTTGCGGGAACCGGGATATGGCTTTCTGACGGGGCGACGAACATCATGCCGGTCGGTCACCACCGTGCAGTGAAAGGCGGGAAGCCGTTGACTGCGAAACAAAAGCAGGAGAACCGCGAAGTCGTGCATCGTGGTTGGAAGCTCGCTTTCGATGACATCAATCATTCCCTGATGCAGGGCTACTATCAGGGTTGGGATTTGCATCCTGCCCAGCTTCCGATCCGTTATGCGGCGGTGTATCTTTTCTTCCTAGATGGCCTGGAAGCTGCTTCGTATCGGTTGAAGACATTTGTGGAAAAAGCGGCGCAGGCGACACTGATTGGGGATGTGTTTGACGATGCCGCGACGGGGCAGGGACTTCTAAATTTTTTCCTCCGTGGAATCAGCTGCAGGGCAATTACGGAAGAAGAGGCACAGATTACAGGCCTAACGATTGACGAACTGCGTGGTCGCTCGTTTGTGAAGATTCTTAACAGAAGACGGGCAATAAGTTCAGTCGCGTCGTAGTTGTCGGGAGCGCCTTGGTCTCGATTCGTGGTGGTAATTACAGACCTGGAGATTCTCTGACACGTTCTGTAACTTGTGGATAGTGGTGAGGATTCTGCAATGAATCGAGAATGTTTCGGTCGACTACTGGTAGTTGATGATTCCTCATGTCAAGATCTGCTGCATTAGCAGCATTGCTGAAGCGAGGCTTGCAATCAAGTACGGGGCCTCAGCACTGGGTCTAGTTTCCGCCATGCCCAGCGGTCCGGGAGTAATCCCTGAGCAACTCATTGCGGAGATTGTCTCGTCAGTTCCCCCGCCGATCGCGACGTTTCTTCTCACGAGCAAGCAGGAGGCAGAGTCGATTATCCAACAACAACGACGGACCCGCGTGAACACCATCCAGATCTGCGATAGTGTGACGGAAGAGTGCTACAAGGAATTGCGAAGGGTGTTGCGAGGTGTCGCCCTTGTTCAGGTGATCCATGTACAAGAGGCGAAGTCAATCGATGAAGCGAGATCAGTGTCACCGTTTGTTGATGCGCTCTTGCTTGATTCCGGTAATCAGTCACTACCTGTGAAGGAACTTGGCGGAACCGGAAGGACACACGATTGGAGCATCAGCAGAAAAATTCGTGAAGAGGTGAATGTGCCGATCTTTCTTGCGGGTGGTCTTCATTCGAGCAATGTCGTCGATGCGATTGAAGCGGTCCGGCC
>JACQVJ010000128.1 GCA_016209805.1 Ignavibacteriota bacterium | reverse complement strand
GCGGGCAACCATGATTTCTGGATGGGAGATTTCTTTCAACAAGAGCTTGGGATGGAGGTTCACTTCAATCCTTTCGAAACGACATTATGCGGCAAACGGATTTACCTTCATCATGGCGATGGTCTTGCAAAGAATGACCGCGGGTATCGCATGATCAAACCGATTTTGCGCAGCCGAATGAACATCCGTCTGTACCGATGGCTCCATCCCGATATTGGGGTACCGCTTGCTAAGGGCTCCTCGAGGAAAAGTCGCAATCACACGTCACACAAGGAATTTGGAGAACAAGAAGGAATGATTGAGTTTGCAGCCTCGAAGATCAGGGAGGGAATCGAAATTGTCGTGATGGGCCACCGGCACAAACCTACGGTCATGCCGATCGGGAAAGGCACGTATGTAAACCTCGGCGATTGGATTTCGTACAACACGTACGGCGAACTCACAAATGGAGAGATGATGTTGAAAACATGGAAAGAGGTGTAACTTCATGGCACATAGCAACAGCGATCAACCGGATAATATGGAACGATACTTTAACGACCCCGAGTATCGGAGGCGAAACCGTAAGACAGAAGAACGTAACGGCATGACCAATCGCGTTCGGCGTACCCTTGTTATCACCGGTCTTCTGCTGACTGTTTTTGCGATATATACTGTGTATCTGTTTTCCGGCCTGCCATCGTTGGAGAAGATTGAGAACCCGAAGCCCGAACTTGCAACAAAGGTGTATTCGGTGGATGGAGAAGTGCTGGATCATCTCTTCGTCAAGAATCGCTCACACGTTTCGCTTCAGGAGATTCCGCAAACCGCCATCGAGGCACTCATTGCCACGGAGGACAAAGACTTTTACAATCACTGGGGAGTTGATCTTGTCCGGTTCATGAAGGCAATGGTGAAGAACGTGTTCGCTCTCCGTCTCAAGGAAGGCGCAAGCACAATCACCCAGCAGCTTGCCCGCAATCTGTACCTCGGACACGATGACAAGAATCTGTTCGATACCATGACGCGAAAGATCAGAGAGTTCATCACTTCTGTTCAACTTGAACGGAGCTTTACGAAAGCAGAGATCCTTGAGTTCTACTTCAATGTCGTATACTTCGGTCGCGGAACATATGGCATTTCCTCGGCGTCCCAGGTGTATTACGGCAAACCCGTTGCAGAACTCACGCTCGGCCAGATCGCAACCTTAATTGCGCTGCTCAAAGGGCCGGCATATTATGACCCGTACAATCATCCCGAACGTGCGATCGCCCGACGCAACATCGTGATTTCGCAAATGAAGAAGTACGGGTATATCGAGGAACATGAAGCTGAAGAATTGAAGGCAGAACCACTTCTCCTCAAGACCGACGAGGAGTACGCGATGACGGGAATTGCTCCCCATTTTGTCGAATATGTGCGCCAGCAATTGAGTCAAAAGACGGAGAAGTACGGTTTCGACATTTACCGGGACGGGCTGTCGGTGTACACAACGTTGAACAGCCGAATGCAACGACATGCAAATCGGGCGGTGGAAGAACATCTTCCGGTGTATCAGAAAATGTTCGACGGGTTGTGGAACTGGAGCAAGCAAAAAGAGCCCCGCGCAAACGTCATCGATCAGGCAATCCGTACTTCGCCAGAATACCGGAAAGCAAAGTCGGCAAGCCAGCGCGACAGCATTTACAGCACCCTTCGCAACAACCAAACGTGGGTTGACTCGATGGAGAAAGTAGCTCAGCAGATTGAGGTGGGCTTTGTTGCTCTCGACCCCAGGACGGGGAACATCCTTGCGATGATTGGCGGTGCGAACTTCAAAACATTCAAGTACGGGCTCAACCACGTCACCCAGATTCGGCGACAGGTTGGCTCAGCATTCAAGCCGTTTGTGTATACGGTAGCAATCGATAACGGCTACCCGCCGACGTTCGAGCTTCTGAATCAGCCCGTCACGCTTATCATGGCGGACGGCAAACGGTGGACTCCCTCAAATTCCGAAGGAGAGTTTGGCGGCAAGAGTACACTACGTGAAGGTCTCAAGAAATCGATTAACCTTGTGGCGGTCCGCGCGATCATGGAGATTGCCCCAGTCAGACAGGTGGTTGAATACGCAAAACGCATGGGGATTTCGTCACCGCTCCCTCCATATGAATCACTTGCACTCGGTTCAGCAGATATCTCTCCACTCGAAATGACGGCAGCGTTCGGTGTGTTTGCCAACCATGGTATCTACGTGGAACCCGTTTCCATCCTACGAATCGAAGATAAGGATGGCAACACGATCGAGGAAAACACGCCGGTGAAACGTGAGGTGCTGAGCGAGGAAACGTCGTTCATCATGACAACGTTGCTGCAAGGAGTGGTCGATGAGGGGACGGGAAACAGAGTCCGATCATTCTTCCATCTTCCCGCGGCTGGAAAAACCGGAACGACAAATGAATTCGCTGACGCATGGTTTGTGGGGTTCACACCTCAAGTGGCTGCTGGCGTCTGGGTCGGCTTCGATAACAAGAGTGTCCACTTTACAAACTGGGATGGCCAGGGTGGCCGAGCCGCGGCCCCCATCTGGGGACGGTTCATGAAGTATGTGTATGAAGACCAGAGCATTGCTTTACCGCTGGAGTATTTCACGAGGCCGGCCTCAGTGTTTGTCGACACCATTTGTACGGACACCAAGAAACTTGCGCGCGAATTCTGTCCAAACAAGACTATTGAATACTTCACGGAGAAAACGCGGCCTGCGAAATGTGACAAGCACACCAGCTTATACTGGCGTGAGGAAGAGGAAGGAGTTGGAACGATTAGATTCTAGCAGGTTTCGGAAATCCGAAAAAGTCCTGGTCTTTCAGTCGGCGTTGAGATCCTGATCGAATATGTCGTCTGACTCAACACCATTTGCAAGGACTTCCCGATCCTTTGATTTTTCAATCAACAAGAGTGGTACCGAGACAAGAGTGAGGATGAGAAAGTACTTCAAGAATTTCATTGGTTCCTCCCGCATGATCTTCTCTGAATTCAATCCAATGATAACACATCGGCCGCACATGCAGCCGTGACGACTGACACACGAATACAAAGAAGCCCCGCCGACACACAACAATCGACGGGGCTTCGCTGCTCTCCGGCTAAATCTACTTCAATAGCATCATCTTCCTGGTGAAGGTCGTCTTGTCTGACTGGAATCTATAGAAATAGATCCCACTCGCAAGTCCAGAGGCATCGAAGGGAACGGTGTGATAGCCGATTCCCCTGACTTCGTCGACAAGAGTTGCCACCCTGGCGCCAATCGAATTGTAGACCTCAAGCTTCACGTGACTCTCCTGCGGCATGGCAAACTCAATCCTCGTCGCTGGATTGAAGGGGTTTGGATAGTTCTGACTCAATCCGAATTCCGTGGGGATGGGGCGTTCAACAATGCCGGTCAATCCAGTCGGTTGAATTCCTTCCGTATAATGGAATTGGCCGCTCAAATCAATCTGCTTCAGTCGGTAGTACCAAACTCCCGGAGAGCCGGTGACATCGGTATAGGTGTACCAGTGGGGATCGATTGTTGTTCCATGGCCGGGGATGAAACTTCCCGGTATTGTCTGATAGGCATTTGGACTCTGGGGTGATTTCTGGACTTCAAAACCGTAGTTGTTCGTCTCGCTCAATGTCAGCCAATCAAGCTTCACATGACCCTGCTGGTTGATCACTGCGGCTGTGAAGCTTGCGATCTGAACCGGAAGAGGAGTGCTCTCGTAGCCGTTCAGTGTTCCCGCCCCAACCAGTGTTGCATTATCATCTTTGAATACGTTGGTTGCATTCGGTGACACCGTGCGCCAGGAGAAAGTTGCCGTCCCGCCACCCACAATCGCAAATGTAATCTCCGCTACAGCTATGTAACTGGATTGTACTGTCGTCCCAATGGTAGCAGGTCCATTATACACTATGTTGAGAGATACCCGAGTGGCACCGGGCGTTGTCATCGCCATTGTTGAGTAGAGCCCTCCGCTGAAGTTGGGTGTTGCAGTCAAACTGGGAGTGCTTATCCCCCCGGAATAATCAAAGACAAGGTTTGAGGTCCCCATCCCGAACGTTGTTGTGTTCGATTTGATGCGCACCTGCATTACCAAATCTGCGCCGGTATTATCGAGCTCAACAAACTGGAGATCATATGTCTGGGCATTCACTGGAGGCGTTGCTCCGATGAGAACCAAGATTCCGAACGCAAGCGCAGCGAGAGTTTTCATGATTTCTTTCCTTCCGACATGGCAATAGGATTGGCGTGAAAGGGCTACTTTATGGGACTTGTGTGCCGGTCCCATTATTCAGTCTCCAGATTGTATTAACATCGATGGCGTCGGCGCCGCCGTCAAGATTGAAGTCGGCCCCAAGATAGCCGGCAGTTCCGTTCTGACCGAGCCATGTTATGTTCCGATCAAGTGCATCCACCCCTCCATCTCCATTACCATCCCCGGCAATCATCCCAAACCTGCTTCCCACTGCAATCATTGGGGTCAGGCCGTACGCTTGGCTCATGGAAGTCGAGAAATCGTATGCAGTGGGCACGGCATCGGCCAACGATTGGATTGCTGCCGTCATGATGCCGAGATGATTCCGATGCCAGACCACAACGTAATAGTCACCCAAGGGAGCAACGAATTCAAGATACGATCGTGTTGTATCCTCAAAATTCCTGATGGATCCGTCTGTCAATAACCATGCAGGTTGGAATCTTCTGATGGTGGAACTTGCTGCAGTTGCTTCGTCGCGTATCTCCACAGTAATGCTGTCGATCGCTTGCGCCGGGATTTGTTTTCCTGCGAAATGCTCGTCGAGAGTTCCCGCATCATTGAGGCCTTTCGTCATGTCATCATCCACATCATCATAAGGACCTTCGAGGAACGCTTTGACACTGGCTCGGACGAATGGGAAGAAGGGGTAATAATAGACAGTATCCAGGTCGGCAAGCGTCGAGTCCGCCTTATCCCACACCTTCTCTTGTACTTCCGCTTCCGTTGTAACACCCCAGTCATTGTATCGAGCATCCACAGGGACAGTACTCAGGAACGAGCCATCGGCAAGCTCATCCCGGAAGCCCAACGCTATGCCAAAGCCTCCCGATGCTGCAGAAGTCTGACCTGTGATGGTGTTCTTGTTTTCCGGCGAACCTCCAATCGTGACTGTCCAGGCCCCTACGAGCGGGCTTCGCGTTCTGCTTACCATGAAGCCAATCTGTCCACCGCTGACAGTGTTTCTCAGGGCCTTGGCCGAATCGGCATTGTGAATCTGAATTCCAAACCTGTACCCGGTCACCGTATTGTCTGCGACGCTGTCCTTGATCCCCTCATCAAAAATACCCTTGTTGTTCGTAAAGGAAGGAGCCGAGACAGTGTTTTGGGTGATGATATTCCTCTGGGATGAATTCAGGAAGCCGCGCCGGATTGTGATCGCAGTTGCACGATCGGATTCGATAATCGGATTCCAGTAGTCCAAAGCTGAGATGGTGTTGGACGAGATCGTCCCCCAAGCCCCCTGATTGAACCAAATCCCCTTTTGCGCACCATCGTAAACGCCCTTGCCCGTGATCGTGTTGTTAGTAACAATTCCTTGAGGAAATACTGCCGGGAGTGTGCTGCTGGTGTCAGTTGCATTTACGAGAATATGAAAGCGGTTAATGTCAAGCAGCGTGTTGTTTGTTATTGTTGCAAGAGAACCACTACCGCGAACATGAACCCCCCTCCCGTTGAATGCGACATGATAAGTGAAAGCGCTATCTGCGGGCAACACATTTTTGATGGTGCAGCTATCGACTGTGAGACTACATTTTTCAGCGAGAATGCCGCTATAAGCAACTGTTGAAAGAGCGCTTCCCGGTCCAAGGCGGTTCCCATCGACCGTGAATTTTCGGATGGTGACGTTAATCGAGGATGCGGTCCCGACGTGAACCATTGTGCGCTCAGTAACAAAGCTCGACAGGGAGTAATCATATGCCGCATTGGTGGCGAAGTCAGCCGGCGCCTGGATAATAGTCGTTGCTTTACTCTCTCCGCGGAGCGTGAGCGTCTTTGTGATATTCACATGTTCCACGTATGTCCCCGCGGCCACGTTTACGATGTCACCGGTCCCGGCCACGTCAACCCCTGCCTGAATCGTCTGCTTTGGTCCATGGGTACCGTTGTAGACGGGAAGCAATCCATCGTACGAATTATCACCGGTCGTTCCGTTAACATAGTAATTGAGTTGGCCAACTGCACTCAGTGAGCTGAACGAGGCCAAAGCAAAACACCACAGCAT
>JACQVJ010000127.1 GCA_016209805.1 Ignavibacteriota bacterium | reverse complement strand
CTCCGCAACGATATTTGCCATGCGGTTCAATCCAAGCACGCTTCCAGCAAAGTGACTGATTCCGGAAATCACGCCGAGAACAATCAACACGAGCAGCAGTCCCCCTGCCACTGCTTTGGTCCAAAAATATCTCACTTCACGGTATCGTAGTGTTTCCTGGGAAAAGACGAAAAACTTCAGTGGTTTGGGCAAGGGAGCCTCGTATTGTTGATTTCAGATTACATCAGGAACTTTGACAAGCGTCATGCCAATCCGAGTAGCGGACAAACCCTAACATGGAATTCAGAGGAACTGAAGAACCACGCGGTGGGACATCTTTGCAAAAGCGTTGGAATGATAAAGAATCTTGGTTCTTTTGTCAAGAAAAAACTGGTGTCAGCAAGAACTTTTTTGGGAGAAATCCAGCCAATCCCGTAAATCCTGCTGTACTATCTACAATTTTCTCAACACGGACCACAATTGAGGGATCCTTACAGCACACAGAAATCGGGACGATGTGCTAATTCGTCGCAACAGTGATTTTACTCGAAATCGTGTTCGAAGTAGTTGATAGCCCTGGCCCCCTTTTTCTTCTCGCCGATGACCCCTTCCAACCGCTGCGCGAATGCCTTCGCAGCATCATACCCGTAATGTTTGAGAAGGTAATTGAGCGCTATGACTTCCGTGATCACGGTAACGTTCTTTCCGGGAAAAATCGGGAGCTTGACGTGGGGGATATCAACGCCAAGGACGGCAATGTTCTCATCGTCGAGCCCCGTTCGAGTATAATCAAGATCTGACCTCCACTCCTCAAGCTCCACAACAATCTCAACTCTCTTCTGAAAACGGATGGCTCTGATCCCGAACATGCTTCGAACATCAATGAGTCCGAGACCGCGGATTTCCATGTAGTGCTTTACAAGATCGGTTCCCGAGCCCATCAGAATCCCTTCCCCTTTGCGGGTCACCATAACGACATCGTCAGCGACAAGGCGATGACCTCGTTCAATAAGGTCAAGCGCAATTTCACTTTTGCCGATTCCCGATCGCCCCATGATCATTACTCCGATGCCGTAGACATCAACGAAGGATCCATGCAACACAATCTGCGGCGCGAACTGATCGTCGAGGAAGTCGGCAAGGAAGTACGCAATCTTGGTCGTTTCAAACGGCGTACCGAACACGGATATACTTTTCTCAGCGGCAGCCTTCAACAGACTCTGCTCCAGAGAGTTGCCGTTGGTAAGGATGATGCACGGAATCTTAAACTCAAGGAGCGTCGTGAACGCAGCTTTCCTTTGGTGCTCATCAAGCGAGTTCAAGTATTTCATCTCCGTGTTTCCAATAATTTGAACTCGCTCGTACGTGAACAACTCCACGTATCCCGCGAGGGCCAAACCCGGCCTGTGAAGATTCTTGTCCTTAATGAGGTTGTCGAATCCCACTTCACCGTTCAACAACGCGAGCTTGAACCGATCCCTCGTCGCCTCATAGAGAAAACCGACGGTGATGCTCTTCTTCCGTGTCTCCTTCTTCTTGTCAATCTTCACGGTAATATATCTCTGTGGAATACGTTAGACCTTTGCCTGAATTGAGCGAACTTTGTTCTTGTCTTTTGCTCTCAACTTTGATTTGTATTTCTTCAATTGTATGCTAAGTTTCCCCGTCGCTGCATCAATCGATTTGTAGTAGTCATCGGATTTCTCTCGTGCTGACAGCACAACTCCGAATACGTGTAAGTTCACTTCGGCTGTCTTCACACTATTGGTCCCGCGTTCATAACTCAATATGATGTCCGCACTGAGAATACCATCATAGAACTTACCAAGCTTTCTTACCTCATCGATAGCGTGGGCTTTTACTTCAGGATGTGCACGAAAACGACGGGCTGTAAATTGGATGTCCATTGCTCACTCCTTTGCTAACTCTGGTGGACTCTGTTGCTAAGAAGCCTTCGGGTGTGCCTGCGCGTACACGCTCTTCAATCGGTGAACGGACACATGAGTGTACAACTGTGTCGTCGAGAGACTTTCGTGACCCAGCAACTCTTTGACCGCACGAAGGTCGGCGCCACGGTTTAACATATGGGTCGCGAATGAATGCCGTAAAACGTGTGGGCTCTTTTTAGTGATCTCAGAAACGCGTCCAATATAGATGTTCATCAGACAGTTCACCCCTTTGGGAGTCAAGCGCTTACCTTTCGGCGTGAGGAACACAGCCTCTTTGATCGCCGCGGGGTTACCTCTTAGAAAGTCGTCTCTCACCAGCATGTAACTCGCCAGTGCCTCCCCCGCCCTTCGCCCGAATGGAACAACACGCTGTTTGTTCCCTTTCCCGGTGACTCTCATTGTTGAACCCTCCATGTCCACATCACGGAGGTTGAGACTGATGAGCTCGCCAAGCCGGATCCCGGTACTATAAAAGGTTTCGAGAATTGCCGCATCCCGTAGTCCTTTCGGTGTCGTTCGATCTGGCTGAGCCATGAGTGCTTCAACTTCAGCTTCTTCTAGAACGACAGGTAAGCGCTTGTCGAGCTTGGGCGACCGCACATTTGCAGCAGGGTTTGTTGCAATGACATTCTTCTTGTACAAGTACGCAAAGAACGACTTCACACAGGCGAGTTTTCGGGCAATACTTCGCTTGGAAAAACGCTGCTCAACCAGGTCGCCAAGAAACAACCGCAGCGTAATATGGTCTATAGCATCGAGGGAAAAACGAGTGTCCGAGAAGTGGCGAGCGAGAAACTCCACAAACTGCCTCAGATCATCTTCGTAGGCAGCAATTGTATTCGGGGAATAGTTCTTTTCTCCACTGAGGTGTTGCAGAAATCTTCGGACGTCAGAATTCATCGAAATACGTCCACCACGATATGTTAGCTCGCTTGCTCCCCAACTTCTTCTTTGGCAACTTCAGCCTTGCATGAGGGGCATACAAGATACTCCCCTCGTGTCTGCGTGAACTTCTGTACAAGATAGGAATTGCCGCATGTATCGCACGTTTGGTCCACCGGCCTGTCCCACGATGCAAAATCGCAGTCGGGGTAGCGCGAGCATCCATAGAATATCCTCTTGCGCTTCGTCTTTCGCTCGATGACATCACCATCCTTGCACTTCGGACATTTCAATCCGATGGAAATCGATTTCGTGTTCTTGCAGGAAGGGTAGTTCGAACAGCCGAGGAAGGCACCGAACCGACCCCCCTTCACGATCATATCACCACCGCATAATTCACATTTCATCCCGACAACGTGTTTGACTTGTTCCTGTTCTTCGGGGAGAGGTTTGGTGTTTTTGCATTCAGGATACCCGCTGCAAGCCATGAAGCGTCCGTTTCTTCCCCATTTTATAATCATCGGCTTGCCACAGACTTCACACACTTGATCGGTAGTCTCCTGGAGCGATTTCTTAATCGACGCACTCTTCTTGTCAACTCCCTCAAGAGACTTCATGAACGGATGATAGAAGTCCTCCATAACACTCTGGTATGTTTGCTTCCCCGATGCGATCGTGTCCAGCTCTTCTTCCATCTTCGCCGTGAATTGCACGTTAAACAGGTTCGGAAAGTTGTTCACAAGAATCCGGTTGACAGCGATACCCAACTCAGTCGGATAGAGCTTTCGCTCACGCTGTTCAACGTATTTCCGCGTCTGGATCGTATCCACGATGAGAGCATAGGTACTCGGCCGGCCAATGCCAAGCGACTCGAGTTCTTTCACGAGACTGCTTTCAGTATAGCGACCGGGCGGCTTCGTGAAATGCTGG
>JACQVJ010000137.1 GCA_016209805.1 Ignavibacteriota bacterium | reverse complement strand
AGATGTAGCGGCCGTAGATGTCCAGCTCATCGCGCTTGATGAAGAAGAGAAGAAGGTCGAGTGGGCCTTCGAAGTCTGTGAGCTTGACTCGATACATTGCTGAACCTTGAACCCTGAAACCTGAACCTTAAACTTTGAACCTTGAACTCTTGAATCCTGAATCCACCTGCATTATCCCAGCTTCATCACCTCATGGACTTCTGCCATGGTCTGCCGTGCAACGGTACGCGCTCTTTCCTCGCCATCGGTGAGAATATCCTTCACCTCTTCAAGGTGCGATTCGTAGTGAGCTCGCTTCTCACGAAACGGGGCAAGAGTGTCAGCGATCCGTACCGCCACGCGCTTCTTGCATTCCACACATCCGAGCGCACCGCTTCTGCAGTCGGTTGCAACCTGCTCTGCCTCACCCGGATTGAACTTCTGATGATAGGTGTAAACGAGACAGATCTCTGGACGTCCAGGATCGTTCTTCCGTATCTTCAACGGATCAGTGACTGCTGTTCGCATCTTCTTTTGAATCTCCCCAGGCGAATCCGATAAGAGGATGGTGTTCCCTCCGGACTTGCTCATTTTCTTGTCCATTCCATCGAGGCCGGGCAGCCGGGCAAACTTCGTCAGCTTTGGCTCCGGTTCAGGAAAGACGCTCTTGTATTGATTATTGAATCGCCGGGCAATTTCTCGCGTAATCTCGACATGCGGCACCTGATCTTCTCCAACGGGAACAAGCTCCCCCTTATAAAGGAGAATGTCAGCCGCCTGAAGAACAGGGTAACCGAGATGACCATAACTCACGCTCTCGATGTTGAGATCACGGACTTGTTCCTTGACTGCCGGGTTGCGCTCAAGCCTGGCTGCCGTAATAAGCATCGAGAAAATCAGGTGCAGCTCTGCATGCTCCTTGATTTGCGACTGGCGAAACATGGGGCTTCCCACGGGATCGAGGCCCGACGCAAGCCAATCAATCAGCATATCGATTGTGTTTTGATAGATTGCTGACGTGTCGAGGTTGGTTGTTAGAGCGTGGTAGTCGGCTATGAGATGATAGTTGTTGAACTCGTGTTGGAGGGCGACCCAGTTCTCGAGAGCCCCAACGAGATGGCCGAGGTGCAGCTTCCCCGTCGGGCGCATCCCGCTAAGAATCCTGTGTTTGCTGGTCAACGAACGTTGTCTTCCTTCTCAAAAAAAAGAAATCCCGAATCCCACGACGGCACTTTCAGGAATTCGGGACTGGTTAGTGAAGAAACAAGTACGGCTTCCACCGTTCATCCATCCGACCAACAAAATGGCTGATGAATGTTACGTGGTTCGGTCGTATCGGTCGTCGGTGCATCGCCATGGCAGCTTCATCGGGCGTGCGGTCACCCTTCTTGTTGTTACATCTCACGCATGCACACACAAGATTCTCCCAGCTGTCTTCTCCTCCGCGTGAAAGAGGTACCACGTGATCAAGCGTCAGCGTGAGATCCGCCCGACCGCAATACTGACAACGGTGTCCATCGCGCCTCAGAATGTTCTTGCGCGATAGGATGATCTTCTTAAACGGAACCCGGACATAAAAGGCCAACCGAACGATGCTGGGGAAAGGCATTGACATCGAAACCGAGCGAACCTCCCTCCCTTCGTGTGCCTCTATCAGTTCCGCCTTACCAAGATACAGCAGAACTATTGCTTTCTTTACGTTGATAACACTCATGGGCTCGTAGTTCTGATTCAGAATCAGAACCTTCGCGTTCATCTTGCCATGAGACGCTCTCAAATGTACTTGAGCGCTGAAGGCGTTTTTCCCTCCTTACTGTCTGATTGATAATTGAATCGACATCATTTAATTCTCAAAAACCAAAAAAAATATACCATAAATGAAATGGATTGTCAAGCAAGCAGACCGCTTCCTCGGTACTGCTAACTGTTCCTCAATCCCAAAGGAAAACACACAATGACAAACAGGCAGTGGAAGAGAAAACGCGCTTTCAAAAACTGGTTAGGCAAACTATGCGCGTCTGTGGGAATCTACCCAATCAAGATACTTTTTGAGGTCGAGGCTGTAAAGCATAGCCATGCCGTCAACATTCCCGACCCCATCGTAAGAGAAATGGAGGCAGGGGATTTGTTCCACAGCTTTGAGTTTGCGGGGCGGGTTTTCGTCTACGGCGGGAATGCCATACGGAGAGCCTTGGAGGTCAAGCGGTACGAGAAAAAAGAACTTGTCGCTGAAGCCGTTGATTGTTTGGCTAAGGCCGAATCGTTGTGCAAGCTCGAACATAAGTTCGGTGGGGAGTCGGTTGGTAAAGTCAGGACAGAGATCATCATAAATTCTGTAGGCGTGACTAATCTCAATGTTGTCTTCCGGTCGTTCGATGCCGTGAACCAGTATGTAACCAGCATTGTTGCTTAATGCCCGAAAGTAGAAGTGAATTCTGGCTCCCTGAAATTGTGCAGACTGGTGTTTGTCATGCTTCAAAAGAGTCAAGAGAACATCCTCTTTTTTAAGTCCAAGGTGGTCAAGGATTATCGGGTCTATCGTTAATTCAAAAGATGACATTCTACCGAAGCTCTCCCCTGATTTGGGTGCGTTCCGTCCTTAATTCTTCGGCACGTTCATGGGCGCGCCAAACGGCACGAAAACGCCACATTGCCAGCGTACCAGCTACGGACAGAATAACCAGATCATGTATCGAGAACAGCATACGAAGCAGTATTAAGAACCACCAGACGAAGCAAAAGGTAGTGATAGCCGCCAACGAACTTCTAAGTAATCAGTTCCTAAGCATGTTGCCCATTTAGGTCCTAACGAATTAAACTTTGAGCCTTTGATAGTCTTATAGGTTCGCCCAGATCACCAACTATGAATAATATTTCTTTGCATGTGACGCACAAAAAACCAGGAGCAACATCTTCCCCGCGTGGCCCGCGGACATAATCAGTTCGATAGTTTGAAAGGAGTTTCTTACATGAAGGGCAATAGGCATTTAGGTGACGATCCCACAATACTCCAAACGATGCTTTCAATCGTGTTCTTGTTCTCCGGAGAAAGTACAGTAGGATTACTGCTTGGGTTAGGCAAATCAAAGATATTCCTATCACTGCTCTTGCCATTATTCTACTGGGCAGTGATTCAAGGAACAAGACGGTGGCCTCAAAAACATCGTAGAATAGCCATACTGCTAATGTTGACAATCCCCCCAATAAATACGGGATTGCTGATTCTATTAGTTTGGCTCTTATCGTTTTGAAGTCCATAAGAAATTCACTTTCCAGGTCTGCCTAAAGATACCGCAAAGGCAGAATAGATTCCACAACTGCGTCCTCGCTCCTGAGCAAGAAAGCGAAAGCCATTAATCCAAATGTTGATGTATTGATGTTGAAAAATTGGTCACATACAAACTGGAACGCCCCGGAGGAGTACCCCGAGGCGTCAACCGTTGAAGCAAAGATTCCCCCTACTTCTTGGGGATTTGCACTGCAACGAAGACTGTGGCACCATCGGTCCTCTTAACCCTGAGGAGAACTGAATCTCCGGGCTTGCGGGCTTCGATTATGCGCTTCAGATCGGAAGGAGAATTGACTTCCCTCCGGTCTGCTTCGACAATGATATAGTTTGAAAGGATACCGCGGTTGAACGCTTCGCTGTATGGCTTCACGTCTGAGACGACCACTCCCTTATCAACCCCAACATCTTTCCTCTCATCAGAAGTTATCGGTCGAACGGTCATCCCCAAACTCTCGAGATTGACAACGGCAGAAACCTCCGAACGCTCTTCATCAGTGCTACTTCCCTTGTCAGACGCCTGAACGGTTGTCTTCTCTTCTTCTCGTGCCTTCAACGTCACTTTCTTCTCTATGATCTTCCCATCCCTGAAGATCTTCAACACGACGACATCTCCAGGATGATGGGTCGCGACATACCCTTGAAGCTCATTCGGTTGGCTCAGCTCCTTACCATCGATTGAGAGAATCACATCCCGTTCTATCAATCCGGCAGCTTCACCCGCCCCACCCTTCACCAGGCTCTGGATGAGAACACCTTGAGCTTTGTCCAGTCCGAGTGCGTTCGCCATGGTCTGATCAACTGGTCCAATGCTCACACCGATATATCCACGCCGAACTTTTCCATCTCGGATGAGATCGGCAGCAACAGTCTTCATGATATTCACCGGGACTGCAAAACCGTACCCTTGGTAGCGGGCGTTCGTGGTCGCAATCGCTGTGTTGATTCCAATGACTTCTCCATTCATATTCACAAGGGCACCGCCGCTATTCCCCGGATT
>JACQVJ010000126.1 GCA_016209805.1 Ignavibacteriota bacterium | reverse complement strand
CTCGCTGCCCGCCTCGCGCGTTCGTCTGTCTTCATCATTGCTGCAGACGGTGGAGCAAACATTTGCCGGAAACTGGGACTAAAACCGAATGTGATCATTGGCGATCTCGATTCCCTCAAAGTATCCACGCGTCATTTCTTCTCCTCTTCCACTATCATCCAAATAACACGTCAGGATAATACGGATCTGGAGAAGGCCCTCGATTATTCTCTTGCGAGAAAGATCCGACGGATTACAATCATCGCAGCGACGGGAAAGCGGCTCGATTTTACGCTGGGGAATCTCTCTGTTTTTTGGAACTACACATCACGCAAGGCTCTTCAGTTTGTGGGTGATGGCTGGCTCGCACAACCTGTTGGTCGCTCATTCATTGCAAAGGCAGCCCTCGGCACGATCGTCAGTCTGATTCCCTTCGGAACATGTTCTGGAGTCACGCTCAGGGGACTTCGATATTCTCTGACGAACGCAACAATGCGAATTGGAGAAATCGGGGTGAGTAACGTCGTTGTGAAGTCTCCATTCTCTGTCCATGTGAAGAAGGGAAACATGCTGGCGGTACTGTCCCACAAGAATATCCTCCATGCTGGCAACCGCTGATGGTGTCGCTCTCGACGATCGATCTGGTTCTTATTGTCGGCTATTTTGCTGCAGTCCTGACAATTGGGTTCCTCACTACAAAGCGTCACGCTGACGCTGCCGACTATCTTCTTGCCGGGCGCTCGCTCACGTTGCCGCTATTTGTGATGACACTTGTGTCGACATGGTACGGCGGCATCCTCGGCGTCGGTGAGTTTTCCTACCTGTACGGCATATCGAACTGGGTTGTGCAGGGCGTGCCGTACTATATTTTCGCGATGGTTTTTGCATTCCTTCTCGCGAAGCGGATCCGTGCATCGAATCTTCTGACCATTCCGGACAAGCTTCAGCAAGCATACGACCGAAAAACGGCCCTCCTCGGCTCGTTCCTTGTATTCATCCTGATGACTCCGGCTCCGTACATTCTTATGCTCGGAGTATTGATTCAACTTGTGTCGGGGTGGAGCTTGTTCGCCTGCATCATCGTGGGAACGGCGGCAACGACGGCATATCTGTTCTTCGGCGGTTTCCGATCGGACATGTACACAGATGCATTTGAATTTGTTTTGATGTTTGTCGGGTTCGGTGTGATCCTCCCGTTTGCGTATTGGAAATTCGGCGGGCTCGATTTCATCGTACAAAGCGTTCCGCCGCTCCACTTGAGCTGGGACGGAGGCAACTCCCTCCAGTTCGTTTTGGTATGGTTCTTCATTGCTCTTTGGACTCTTGTAGACCCCTCGTTCCATCAACGGTGTTACGCGGCGAAGTCGGGAGAGGTGGCGCAGAAGGGGATCCTCGTGTCGATCATCTTCTGGTTTGTGTTCGATGCGATGACGGCCACGGCAGGTCTGTACGCACGTGCAGCGCTTCCGAGTATTGCCAATCCAGTGATGGCCTTTCCACTGCTGGCGGAAGTCACACTGCCTCCCGTGGCGAAGGGGATGTTCTATATCGGCATGCTCGCAACAATCATGTCGACATTGAACACGCTCGCTTTTGTCTCGGCGACAACAATCGGGCGAGACATCGTCTGGCGAATGCGGCGGGAAAAGGACGAGAACAATGTTGCAAGCTACACTCGTTGGGGGCTTCTTGTCGCGGCAACCCTCTCCATCGTCCTGTGTCTGTTAATCCCGTCCGTCATCAAGTTGTGGTACACGATCGGGACAGTGATTATCCCAGGCCTTTTGATCCCGCTCGTGTCGAGTTATTTTCAGAGATGGAAAGTGGATGCGAAATATGCTTTCGTTGCGATGCTCCTCGGCTGGCTTACATCATTCGTCTGGCTGCTTGTCGGATGGAAACAGGATCTCGCAAGCAGTGCGCATTATCCCTTCGGGATTGAGCCGATGTATCCGGGGCTGGTGGTATCGACTGTGGTGTGGGGAATTGGATTGACAAGTGAAAATCGGTAGTGCGTCAGCTTTTTCAATTGCAACTTACTGCGGCTTTTCGCATAATAGCAACAGCGTTTCTTCTCTAAAGACCGTGTCGATTTGATGGGGAGCTGAAGAGGTGTTGGAACATCACCGCATGGGAGCCACTAACTAACCATCCAACCACAACATCGTAAGGAGGTACCATGAAACCACTGGCGAAAGCTTTGTTCATCGTTCTTTTCCCCTTCTCCCCTTTGCTTGCCCAAACGTCCGACGAAGTTGCTCGCGAGGGAGGTGGAGCAACTGTTGAAGTTCTTGACATGTCGCCGCGGGCACATCTATGGAATGACATCGTCGATGCTCGTCGAGCGCTCAACATCGAACTGTACCAAACGCTCACAGCACAGTACAATCAGGAGTATGGTCATTTGTTGTCGCGCATCGCGCCTGCCTCCAATGATCCGTATGCGGTGCGTCCCGAGGTATCCGGTGGGTCAGGGTTACCGGGAGATTGGGGCGGCGGTGATATCCTTGTTTCCCCCGCTGCGATACTCAGTCCCCTTGTTGCCGGAAATCCGAGAAGTCTCAGGCTGCGAGTCGATAGTTTGGGAAATAAGTACGCAGCATATATTGCCGGCAACAGGGACACGCTCTGTGTGTTCCGATCGACGGACCACGGGCTGACATGGACGCGCATTATCAATGTGCTTCCCGGCAGCACCACAAAGTGGCACTCGTTCGACTTTTTTGTTACCGATTCCGTAGATAATCACATACTTGGCTTCGCTGCAACGCGAACTCTTGAGTCATCGGGGTTCGGGGGTCAACTCTATTGGGTCTCCTGCCGTGAGAATGGGGCCGGGTTCCGGGCATCGGCGATTGCTACGCGACCTGATGGGCGGGGACACGTCAATCCTGCAATTGTCTCGGATGGATATCAATGGAGTGCCGGGCTCACATATTGGTACACCGCGTTTCAGAATGTGGATTCCTCGACCGGCGTTGGGAATCAGGCCCTTGCCTCTTTTTCAACGGACTGGGGAATGACGTGGGCACTCGATACTGCACGAAATTCGTTCGACGATTTCGATCTTGACATTGACTTCAATTTTCGATCGGACACAATTGCTGTATTGTTGACGAATGCGATCACCCCTACCAACGCGAACTTGCGCTTGATGACCACACCACTTTCAGGTTTGGGAACCGGCTCCTCGTGGCGACAGCTCAATGTAGCGGCGACATCCGACCCGGAGTTTGCAGGTACCTTTGTGTCAAACCGACAAACCAACGAACTCATGGTCATGTACACGCGCACACAAGCGGGCAACGACAACATTGGGTTCGGTTTCAGCCCAACTGGCGCATATCCACTTTCGTTTTGGACGATGGATCAGATCTTAACGTCGCTGCCAAACAATGAGAATCGCTCCGAGATCAATTGCCAGGAGGCACAAGGTGCCTACCGAGTTGCGTATGTCTCGAGCGGAGGGCGTGATACGGTGATTTATATGAGTGCGTTCGCCCCTCCGTTTGGCGGGCACACGATTGTAAACGTCAACCGGGATGCAAGCACGTCTACCGCTCCCAGCGTTGCCGGCTACAGAAGCGGGGCAGGGTTTGACGGCGGCGTTTTGTTTGCGGGCTTCGGGCCGACCGGACTGTTCTACGATGGCTCGAACATTTCGCCGACTGATGTGCGGCCAACGGATGAGGTTCCCGCCGTGTTTGCACTGGAGCAGAACTACCCGAATCCATTCAATCCGACGACGACAATCAAATTCAGCATTCCGCACACCAGTGATGTCACGCTGAAGGTGTACGACCTGCTCGGCCGCGAAGTGGCAACGCTGTTGAACGACACGAAACCGATGGGCACATATGAGGTTACATGGAATGCGGCCAACCTCGCCAGCGGCGTCTACTTCTATCGCCTGACCGCTGGCTCGTTCTATGATGTGATTAGGGTGGTCTTGCTTACGTAAACATTGTCTTCATTGTGGGCAACTTAGGGCGGGGTCGAGTTATTGATCCCGCTCTTCGTTTATGCGCTTGCAGGAGAAGCCACCTTCATCTCTTGACCCGACGACCCGACGATCTCATTGAGCAGTGTGTTAGCCAGGGCAGCTGCACGACAAGAATTCCCCCTCGATGTTCTGCATTCATGTTGAACCTCTCCACGGCCAGCTCGAACCCGGCAACTCCAACGATGCTAACGTATCTCTCACACCTGAAAGGAAGACGCCGACACCCATGAGGAGGAGAAACCACTTGAGCGCTGGAGACACGGTGGATTCTGTAAGTGCCGTTGTCGTCATCCACCAGTCACCGAGGGTTGAAAGCAGGAAGACGAGCATTGCACCGTAGAGTATTCCCATGACTGCGTGTGTCACTCGCTCTCCCGCATAAACATCGCCGAGAGGTTTTCGCACGACAACCTCAACGACAAAATCCCACAGTGTGAAAACAATCTCCAGGGCAAGAACCGCTGCAAGCACGATCGCCCAGGAACCTCTCCATTCAAAGAGAGCCAGTCCCACAAAAAGAATTGCATAAAGCAGATCCCGTACGGCGTGCAGGCGAAGCTCCTTGGCCGCACGTCTGCCCAGTGCGGGCAGTTTCGCTTTCCATTCATGGTAATAGAGTGTATCGAACGCCCCGATGAGTCCTTGCAGCGCGAGAAGGTAGAGTGCTGTTATCATGTTCGGTTCCCTGTTGGTCGAACAATGCCACTGTATGTCAAAAGATAGCCGATCACCGGCATGTGCACACTGACGCTGATTCTTGATGCGTCTTCGGTGGGATCGGGCTCTTCATGCGATGTGACGCGCGGTGATACAAACCTCGGTAGACGAAAGTTCAACGATCCAAAGGTGAGGTACGTGTCCGTATGATGGTGGTGGATGCAGCCGTTTGAGACTTCGAGGTTGAAACGGAATGCAATCTTGCCAAAGCGGTCAATGAGGTGTCCATCCGGCGATACGGATTGCAGGCTGTTCAGTGTACAATCTGGAAAGAAGCGCTCCCAAATCTCACCTTCAGGAGATGAACGAATGCGAAGCTCAACTTCCGCTGCTGCCTTTGCACGAGGAAAGGAAACGATTCGACTGACAATTCTCCCAAGGATGTTGGAGCTACCGGCAATATCAAGACAGCAATTGGCGTGGAGTTCTTCCCCGGTTAGGTGACTCGCTCTGACCTTTGGGCTTACGTCATTCCATCTTTCGCGAAGAATGTCTCGGTAGATGCTCACGTTCTCTCCTTCTCGTCTCGCACAGCAGGACCGTGCCAGCACAGGCGATGTTGGGCGGCGTCGCTTTCGTCCCTTGCTTCAAGTTTAGATCGGGATTTCCCGGTAGGTGCCTGAGTGCATATCGTTCACTGCGGTTTGAATCGCGTCAAGGTTTCCACTGATTCGTGGCCATGAGGTTGACATGAGAAAGAGAATAGCGATTCTGCGTGATGTGAGGTTCTATTAATAGCGCAGGTTTGGTCGGTCGAAATGAGACGTTGGTATCCGGCGTCCTCGGCGGCATAAATCAATAATCCGTTGGGTAATGCCGACCAACCCTTTTCGTGAACAGGGGCAACTACGTGACCTGGAAGATTTCGTCGTAGAGGTTCAGGCGTACCTTGATCGAACAGTATTTTCATTGCCGCGGTGTGCCAGCCAACGTGGCTAACTCATAGTCAAGGACCGCTTCGACCTGGGTGCGTTGCACGCCGGGAAACCAATCGAGAAACTGCTCGACAGTTGCACCATCTCGCAAGTTTTCGAAAAGTGCTGACACTGGAACTCGAGTTCTGCGAAAAACCCATACCCCACTCACTTTGTCGGGACTGCGTTCAACTGCATCGGGTTTTTCCCCTTGGTTCATTTCAACCTCCGAAGATCCTATTCTTCATAGTGAATATCAATCAACTCCAGGAGAAAAGCAATCCGGAGAAAGGCTAACGATGCCTCCTCGCCTCGTACAACACCACAGCGCTTGCGCTGGCGACATTCAGCGAGTCGATGCTGTTGTGCATAGGGATCATTACCCTCTCATCGGAGAGTGACTTGATCTCTTCAGACACTCCGCTTTCCTCATTTCCAAAAACAATACAGATGCCGCGCTCCAAGTCTGATGACGCGATGTCCGTGAGGCCGTGAGGATCGGTGGCGATGACCTTCGTGTTATAGCCGGTTTGCAACGACATTAGCGCGTCAGCGAGATTGTTAACCTCCACAACGGGCATGGTGAAGACGGCACCCATTGAATTTCTCACTGAGCGACGCAAGTAAGGGCTGCATGAAGTCGATCCTGTGATGATTGCATCGACCCCAAACGCGGCGCAGTTGCGAACGATTACACCAACATTCTCTGAATGAACCAGTCCGTCGAGGGCGACAAGGAAGTGGTTCACTGGGAGCGACCTGATCGTGTCTTCAAGCGATCGATGCTTAGGTACGCGTCCCACCGCCATGATTCCTTGATGAAGCCTGTACCCGACGATCGTTTCAAGCAGCTTTCGTTCCGCAATGAAGACCTCGCTGTTGGGTGGGCTGTCGGAGTCCGGAAATAGTTCGGCAAACCAATCCGGCGTCATGAGAAGGGAAACCACTTCAAGTCTGGACGTGAGGAGGCGACGAACGACTTTTTCACCTTCTGCAACGAAGATCCCTTGCTCAAGGTGTTCCTTCGGTCGCCGGAGAGTGCAATAGGGCTGCAGTGCCGGAAGGTCGAGTGATGTGACTCTCTGGATCGAGGACATTACTGAGCAGGAGTTCGCCCCGGTAGGTCTGACCGCGGGGTTAGTTCAGTTTGATTTGGTATTGCTGGATCTTTGTGTAGAGGGTTTTCAGACTGATGCCGAGTATCTTTGCCGACTCCGTCTTATTGCCGCGAAAGCTCCTGAGAACTCCCTCGATGTGCATGCGCTCGATCTCTTTGAGCGGAATTGCGGTGCCGATCTTCTCGTCCTTTCCTGTTGAGGATGGGAGCGACATGGGCGAATGCGGCAGAGAAAGGTCCCGTGGTTCGATAATGTTGTTATGGCAGAGAATTGCCGCCCGCTCGATCACGTTCTCCAACTCACGTATGTTTCCCGGCCAGTCGTATTCCATCAAGACCTCAACGGCCTTCGGAGAAATCGACTTCTTCACTCTTGTCTTCATCTTGCTGTTCAGGAACGACGCAATCAGCAAAGGCACGTCTTCCTTCCGCTGTCGCAATGAAGGTAGTTCTATGGTGATCACGTTAATTCTGTACAGCAGGTCTTCGCGGAACCGACCTTCTTTCACTTCCTCTTTCAGATTCTTGTTTGTTGCGGAGAGGATCCGGCAATCTGCTTTCAACACCGTGTTTCCCCCGACTCGTCTGAACTCACCGCTCTGAATGAAACGGAGTATCTTGGGCTGCACAATCGGGCTGATGTCGCCAATTTCGTCGAGGAACAGCGTACCGTTGTTGGCAATTTCAACAATCCCCGGTTTCATTGTACGCGCATCCGTAAACGCACCTTTCTCGTATCCAAACAGCTCGCTTTCAATGAGCGTATCAGGAATGGAGGCACAGTTCACCGTTACGAACGGCTCAGTCGCGCGTTCGCTGTGCTTATAAATGAAGTTTGCTATCAGTTCCTTCCCCGTTCCACTCGGACCCTGGATCAAGACGGTCGATTCGGTCGGGGCAACCTTTGCCGCTATGTCGAGCACCTTACGGAAGGCATCACTCTCGCCCACTATGTCAGCCCTGTCCTGAAGTCTGTTCAGCGCATTCTTCATAACGACGTTATCGATCATGAGCTGGCGTCGCTCGAGTGCGTGCTCGATGGTGGTGAGAAGGTCGTCGGAGGTGGTGGGTTTCAGGATGTGGTCGTAAGCACCGATCTTCATGCACTCGACAGCCAGCTTCACGTCGGTCGTGGCAGTCAACATAATCACTTCAATGCCGGGCATGTTGGCTTTGACAAACTTGAGGACCTCGATGCCGTCAACCTTGGGCATCTTGACATCGAGTAGTACGACGTGGAACAGCTTGGTTTGCACAGCGTTGATTGCGGCTACTCCGTCGGCTGCCGTGTCGACTGTGTAACCGGCGCCGGTAAGGAGAGAGGAGAGCATGTAGCGGAAGGCTTCCTCGTCATCAACGACGAGGATCGAAGCTTCTTTGTTCGTCATACAAAAAGTGCTTGAGACATTTGGTGCAACTTATCCAAAGCACATTCAAGAACTTGCTGTAGATTTTCGTTCAGCACAACCCTATATAGAGAAATCACTGTTGAAAGTCAATCCCGGAATAAGGCAGAATGTCGGCATGATGAGTCGAGATGGAGGTATGAACTCCTGGGATGCTGACATGAGTATTCGTGGCCGTCGATTCTTGTGCGTCAAAGGTTATGAAATTGTGAGCCTCTCAGCATTGAAAATTAACATTTTTTCTCTATCTTGACTGGGGAGAAAACTGATCGTATGCGCAATGTTATTCTGGTTATGAATAGCATCGTACTTCACTCAGGAACTCAATGGAATCCTCGAAGCCCCAGACGGCTCACACACTAACTCGCGAAGAGACGGCTCCATTGGATGGCAGGCTTCCACGTCATCCCAGCCTCATGGAGATTGATGAGTTGTGCATCAACACCATTCGGTGTCTCTCCATGGACGCAGTGCAGAAAGCGAAATCGGGTCATCCCGGGATGCCGATGGGAATGGCACCGGCTGCATACATTCTCTGGACGAAACATCTTCAGCACAATCCCCGCAATCCGAAATGGGTGAACCGCGACAGGTTCGTGCTCTCGGCGGGGCACGGATGTATGTTGTTGTACTCGCTGCTTTATCTGACGGGTTACGATCTCTCTCTTGATGAGATCAAAAACTTCCGGCAGTGGGGGAGCAAGACACCCGGACACCCCGAGTATGGTCACACACCCGGCGTTGAAGTCACAACGGGTCCTCTCGGTCAGGGGATCTCGAACGCCGTCGGCATGGCAATCGCCGAGAAGTACCTTGCCGCGTATTTCAATCGCGACGGATTCTCTGTTATTGATTACAGGGTTTACGTTGTGGCGGGGGACGGTTGCATGCAGGAGGGCGTGTCATCCGAGTCATGTTCGCTTGCCGGACACCTTGGTCTCAACAACCTTATCGTCATCTACGACGATAACCACATAACGATCGACGGCGAGACCGCACTGTCATTCGGTGAAGATGTGGCGAAGAGGTACGAGGCGTATGGCTGGTTTGTCCAGACCGTTAGAGGTGACGGAAACGATATGGGAGCATTTGAGCGTGCTTTGATTGCCGCGCAGAATGAGAAGACGCGTCCTTCGATCATCAAACTCAGGACCCATATCGGTTACGGCAGTCCAAACAAACAGGACTCGCACGATGCGCATGGCTCTCCGCTCGGTGAGGAGGAGGTTGCTCTAACGAAAGTGCGCTATGGATGGGATCCCAACAAGAAATTCCACATTCCGGATGAGGCGCTGAGAGCATTCCGAAGCGAGATTGAAAAGGGAGCGACGAGGGAACAAGAGTGGAACGTGTTGTTTGCAAAATACAAGAAGATATATCCTGCATTAGCAAAAGAGTTTGAGCGGGCCTCCGAGCGTAAACTCCCTTCTGAATGGGAACAGG
>JACQVJ010000011.1 GCA_016209805.1 Ignavibacteriota bacterium | reverse complement strand
CCTTTTGATCCTCTTCAATGAGTACGGCTGAGTTTTTCTTTTGTGTCATGAGCTGGATGACGTCTTCGATTTGCGAGTCGATGCTAACGCTCGGGAATGTGGGGGACATAATGTTGCTGACCGGAGAATCAATCAGCGCCGGCTGTTCCAGTACACGGGTCATCAGATCATTGTCGTGTGCTGCCCCAACCGGCCTCCCGTGATCAAGCACCGGAAGCTGTGACACATCGTTTTCCTTCATGAGGTCGAGAGCTTTCCGCACGGTGGTTATTGGATCGATGGCTACGAGCCTGCTGAGGTGCTTGCCTCTCGATTGCAGCACAAATCGCGCAGTGACCCTTTCGGGAGTAAGGAAGCCGTTCTCGCGCATCCAGTCGTCGTTGTAGATCTTCGTCAGGTAACGCTCACCGGAATCAGGCAGCAGTACAACCACAACGTCATCCTTCTTGAACCGGTCAGCGATTTTCATCAATCCGGCAACGGCAGTGCCGCTCGATCCGCCTGCAAGAAGGCCTTCCTCCCTTGTAAGCCGCCGCGCCATGAGAAACGACTCCTTGTCGGTTACCTCAATTACCTCATCAACGTACTCGAAATGCAGTACACCCGGGACATAGTCCTGGCCGATGCCCTCGACCTTATAGGTCTTCAATAGTGGAGTGACCTTCTTCGTGTAAAAGTACTCGCGTAATGCGGAGCCTTTGGGATCGATTCCGACAACCTTGATGTTCGGATTCTTTTCCTTGAGATACTTTCCAGCACCGCTGATCGTTCCTCCGGTTCCGACGCCGCATACAAAGTAATCAATCTGTCCACCGGTCTGTTCCCACAGCTCCGGTCCGGTAGTGGAATAGTGTGCTTCCGGGTTACGAGGGTTGTAGTACTGGTTGGCAAGGATCGAATTCGGGGTTTCACGCACAACCTTCTTTGCAACTTCGGTATAGCTTTCCGGCGATTCGTGGGGGACGACCGTTGGAGTCACGATTACCTCGGCTCCAAATGCGCGGAGGAGCCGGATCTTCTCCATGCTCATCTTGTCCGGGAGCGTGAAAACAGTCTTGTAGCCTTTTACAGCT
Source organism: Ignavibacteriota bacterium (assembly GCA_016209805.1). Lineage (GTDB taxonomy): Bacteria > Bacteroidota > Ignavibacteria > UBA10030 > UBA6906 > JACQVJ01. Next base: position 4,725 of record JACQVJ010000011.1, on the reverse strand, counting down.
GCAACAAGGGCGAGCCCCGCACCCGTATTGCCAGATGTAGATTCTACGATCGTACCGCCTGGTTTTAGACGACCCTCTTGCTCCGCTTCCTCAACGATCGATACGCCGATGCGATCTTTGACCGATCCTCCGGGATTGAAGTACTCCACCTTGGCAAGTATCAAACCCTGAGCATCTCTGGTCACGCGATGTAGCTTTACCAGCGGTGTTGTGCCAATGGTCTGCAGGATGTTATCGAAGTAGCGGACTTTCGTCAAATCCTTTGCCATGCAATATCCCTCATGGATGGTCTTCTGTCGGCGCGCAAGGTTTTCTGTCTGCAAATGGGGATGATATCACTCCGAGCCGTATCTTCATCACGAAGAACTCACTTATCTCTTTCTGTTTATGGTACTTGCGGCGAATCCCGCTCCAAAGCCATTGTCGATATTCACGACAGTAACCCCTGCCGCGCAGGAGTTTAACATCGTCAGTAGTGGAGCGAGTCCCCCGAAATTGGCTCCGTAGCCGACAGAAGTCGGTACGGCTATTACCGGAACATCAACAATTCCCCCCACGACACTTGGCAGTGCGCCATCCATTCCGGCAACAACGATGATCACGCTCGCATCGCGGAGCTTCCTGCTTTGCCCGAGCAACCGGTGAATTCCCGCGACCCCAACGTCGATGAGGGTTTCAGTAATGTTCCCCATCATCCTTGCAGTCTCGAGCGCCTCTTCGGCAACCTGTCTGTCAGACGTTCCCGCAGTTACGACAAGGATGGTTCCGTGTCCGCGAGGAGTTACAAGGTGCTCGTTCGCAGTTATCGTTCGTGCAATCTCATTATAACGGGCTTTCCTGGCAACCCGCCGGACAGCCGCGTAATGTTTTTTGGTTGCGCGTGTGGCGAGAAGAATACTTCCGTGCCGGATTATTCGGCCGGCGATCTCGGCAACCTCGCCTTCGGTTTTCCCATCGCAGAAGATGACTTCGGGAAATCCCTGTCGCATCTCGCGGTGATGGTCGAGCGTTGCATGTCCTAATGATTCGACCATCGAAGACGAAAGAGACCGGATAACCTGATCTTCCGAAAGCGTACCTCGCTTGTATTCGCGGAGAAGATCCTTGATGTTGGTCGTGGTCATGAATCGTTGCTGCGGAGGAAACACCCGACTTATTGTCAGGAATGATGATTAAGCGGGACGTGGTACCGTGTCCTCCCCACTTTCTCCACCACCGTAGGGGTCCAGTGATAGCAGAGCTGGGACTGATGCGTTATCGAGGTTCAATATAGTTTTTTTGACGCGCAGAATCAAGGAATCACGTTACCTTGACTATCCGTGAGATTTTTCGTATTCTTGTTGCGGATTTCTTCAACAAGCAGTTTCAATAGCTGTTGCAACCAATGTGGTCTCCGTAATTCTTCCTGCCCTTGTTGGGTATTTCCTCGGAGCGATTCCTGCAGCGTATTTTCTAGTCCGGTGGAAATCAAATGTCGACATACGAATGGCGGGCAGCGGCAATGTTGGCACATTGAACAGCTACCAGGTAACAAAATCGAAAGCCGTTGGTGCAGTTGTTCTTCTCGTTGATCTGCTGAAAGGAATCCTGGCCGTTCTGGTCGCTCGGACCTTGGATGACCAGTTTCTCGCACATGCTGCTTCAGGAGTGGCCGCGGTGTTGGGACACAACTTTCCGGTTTGGTTACGGTTCAAAGGTGGTAGAGGGCTCGCAACCGCTGCAGGGGTCATGATCATGCTTGGCTGGATGTTTCTTCCCGTATGGATGATCTTCTGGTTTGTGGGCTTCAAGATCTCAAGGGACGTGAATGTGGGGAACGCTGTTGGAACGATTGTCATGTTAGTGGTTGCCATTTTCTCTCCGGTAGATATCATAAGCCTGACAATATCTCCGGGCACGGAGGCCCAACATTTTACCATTTTCGTTGGTATTCTTTCAGCCCTGATTCTTGTGCGACTCGTTGAACCAGTCAAGGAGTTTATCAATACAAAGCAAGGGAAATGACGATGCCCGCATCGAATCCACACAACTCTGAAATGCGAGATTTGCAGGAGATGGCGCGTCAGATTCGACGGGACATCATTAAGATGTTGATGATCTCACAGTCAGGCCATTCGGGCGGGCCGCTTGGACTTGCGGACATTTTCTCCTGCCTCTACTTCAGAATCCTGAAGTACGATCCCTCCAATGTCACGTGGCCGGAAAGGGACTACTTCTTTCTTTCGGCAGGTCATCTTGCCCCGGTTTGGTATGCAACGCTTGCTCGTGCAGGTTTTTATCCTTTGAGTGAGATGTCAACATTGCGCAAGATCAATACTCGCTTGCAAGGCCATCCGGCACCGTGGTACACTCATGGCCTCCCTGGAATCGAGATTGCATCGGGTTCACTTGGTCAGGGAATGTCGATTGCTGTTGGTGCAGCTTTAGGACTACGCATGGACAGGAAACCAAACCATGTGTACGTTCTCCATGGGGATGGTGAGCTGGACGAAGGTCAGGTGTGGGAGGGGATCATGACGGCCGGTCATTACTCCGTCGACAATCTCACAGCAATTGTCGATCGCAACTTCTGCCAGATCGACAACCGCACGGATAAGGTGATGGAGCTTGAACCCCTTGCTGACAAATGGCGGGCATTCAGATGGAATGTGATTGAGTGCGATGGGAATGATATCTCAGATTTCCTTGTCGCTGTTGAAGAGGCAAAAGCGATCAAGGGAAAACCCTCGGTGGTGATTGCAAAGACGTTCATGGGAAAGGGTGTGTCGTTCATGGAGGACGATTATCGATGGCACGGAGTACCTCCAGGCATTGAACAGGGAAAACAAGCCCTCAGCGAGCTTGAGCCGACTAAATTCGGCGATTTCGTTGAGTTCGAATGGGAAAAGCAAGTAGCAGAGGTTGTGAAGTGATCCGGCCACGCGAGACATGAGATGACGACGATTGAAAGTAAGGGAGAAAAAGCGACGCGACAGGGATTCTCCGATGCGCTGCTTGAGCTGGGGAAGGAGAACCCTGATGTTGTCGTCCTTGGAGGCGATGTCAGCGGATCCGTTAAGGTTGATGCTTTTGCCAAGGCATATCCGGATCGGTTTTTCTCCGTCGGTGTAGCGGAGGCTGATATGATGGGAGTTGCGGCGGGACTTTCACTTGTCGGGAAAATCCCGATAGCATCCGCGTACGGCGAGTTCGCCGCAGGTCGTCCGTTCGACCAGATCCGGCAGTCGCTAGCATATAGTGAGATGCCGGTGAAGATCTGCGCATCGCATTGCGGCATCACTGTTGGCCCCGACGGCGCGACACATCAATCTCTGGAAGACGTTGCTCTGATGCGCGTTCTTCCTCGCATGACTGTCATTTGCCCGTGCGATTACCTGGAAACAAAACGAGCCGTCAAGTCATCGATCTCCATTACAAAGGGACCTGTGTACATTCGGTTCTTTCGCGACAATACACCGATGTTCACTGATGAATCGATGTCATTTGAAATTGGCAAGGCGAATACGCTTATTGACGGAACTGATGTAACGATCATTGCGGCCGGCTTGCAGGTGTGGGAGGCCATTCAGGCTGCAGAGGTGCTTGCGGCTGAGAGGATTTCTGCAAGAGTTATAAATATGCACACGATCAAGCCGCTTGACAAGAAGACTATACTCAAGGCAGCCCAGGAAACGCGTGCACTTGTTACTGCGGAGGATCACCAGATTCACGGTGGCCTTGGCAGTGCAGTTGCCGAATACCTTGCCCAGGAACACCCCACACCACAGGAATTTGTGGCGGTGAACGACACCTTCGGTGAGTCTGGCAAGGGTGCGGAACTGATGAAAAAGTACGGCATCGCCCGCGAGGACATTGTCAAAGCGGTGAAAAAGGTTCTACGAAGAAAGAAGTGAAGAAGGGGAAGAAGGAAAGAAGTATGAGCAGGAAACTTGTTCTCGTCGTTGTATTGGTGCTTCCGTTCATTGTTGGTGGCTTGCTGGGTTACGGGATCGGGCATTCCTCCGGCGACGTTGAATCGAATGTTCCATTGTTAGCTGATGAAAGTACGCTTCCAGCATATCAAGCCCCCGCCTCATTCCAGCAAGGGTTGAGGGACACAGCGAGCAATGCGATCTACAACTCTCGGCGAAATGCAATCACTCATGCGGTTGCCGTTGCAAGTCCCGCGGTAGTTGGAATCAATGTCATTGAAGTTCGCCAATATCGCTATCGCAGCCCGTGGGGGGACGATCCGTTTTTCCGCCAGTTCTTCCCAGATCGAACATACACACAGCAGGTTCAGGGCCTCGGTTCTGGGTTCATCATTTCTCCTGATGGCTACATCCTTACGAACGACCATGTCGCCGGAAACGCCAAGGAGATTACTGTAACTCTAACCAGCGGTGAGAAGTACAAGGCGGAGCTCGTCGGCTCGGATCAGATCTCAGACATTGCGTTGATGAAGATCGACGGTAAGGACCTTCCTCACATCAGGCTTGGAAACTCGGATGATGTCATCACGGGTGAGTGGGTGATTGCATTTGGCAATCCGTTCGGTTTGTTTGACATAAGCGACAAGCCGACCGTGACGGTGGGAGTGGTGAGTGCAACAAACATGAACCTTCGGTCGCAGGATGGTCGTGTCTATCGTGGAATGATTCAAACGGACGCCGCGATCAACTCGGGTAACAGCGGCGGTCCACTTCTGAATAGCCTTGGCGAGGTCGTTGGTGTAAACTCCGTGAT
>JACQVJ010000133.1 GCA_016209805.1 Ignavibacteriota bacterium | reverse complement strand
GAAAGTGACAAATGGTTCCGATGCAGATGGTTTTGTGGTTTTCCGTCATCTACCAGTCATCAGTCGGAAGATATTCCACTTCTCCCTCACCGTTTATGATTTCGACTCTACACTCAGGGAGGGAAGATATGAACACCCTGCCATATCGTCGCGTCAGAATGCGTGAATCCAGAATGGTAACCAGTCCAGTGTCGTTGCATGAACGCAAAAGCCGGCCGACCCCCTGACGGAGCTTCAGAACCGCTTCGGGGAGCGTGTACTCCATGAACGCGTTGCCGCCCCGGTTGGCAATCGACTCGAGACGTGCCTCGATCAACGGATGGTTTGGGACGGCGAAAGGGAGCCGAGTGATTACGACATGCTCGAGGGCTTCACCCGGTACATCGATTCCCATCCAAAAGCTGTCGAGCCCGAAAAGGACTGAGTGAATGTCACGCTTGAAATTCTCCAACAGCTCATGACGCTGTCGCTCGGCTCCCTGTACGAGAAGTGTGATGTTTCGTTGATCGAACTCATCCGCCAGGGTCGCGGCGACCGCGCGCATGAGCAACGCGCTGGTAAAAAGCACCAGGGCTTTCCCCTGTGAACGAAGAACAGCCTGCATTATCCATGCAGGAAGATGACTGGCATACTCGTCGGTATCCGGCTCGGGAATGCCTTTTGCCAGACAGAGCTTCATTTGTCGGCGGTAGTCGAACGGAGAATCGAGAATCAATCCGCGCACATTCATCGCTCCGATGCGCTCCTGATAATATCCAAGATTGTTGTCGACTGCGAGGGTCGCACTTGTCATGATCACGGAGGTATTCTCCCTGAACAGCGTCGGCCCGACAGTGTCTGCAATGCTCGATGGCGATGCACACAAGGTTGTATTGGCGGTGCTGGAGCCAGCGAGCTCGACCCAGTAGGTGAAGCCAGGCTCAGGTTGTTCGAGGAACTCACTCGCCAGTATCTGAGCTTCCCACAGATACTCACGTGCAGCGGCGAGCTCCTTCTTAACATTTTCGTTCTTCAGCGACTCTTCTATCTTGTGAACCTCAGCTTGAAGCTCGACGAGAGGTGGCGCGATGCTGTTGTCGACAACATAAGGAACACGGATGCGCACTTCACGTGACGCGGAGTTTTGTGTCTCGATGGATGCCTGACGGATCGTGTCGAAGAATTCGAGGGCGGCCTTCTCAACATCTTCACACAGCGCCTTCACCTCCTTTTTCTGCTTTGCGAGTAGTCCCTTCTTTGTCTTCGGATTGTAGAGTCTGTGTATGGAGCTGAGCACCTGATATCGCGAGAGCCTTTTGCCCGCTCCCGTCCCTGCAACTGACTCGAGCGTATGTGCTTCATCGAAGATGACAAAATCGTTTTCAAATATGAAACGATCCTCACCTCCCTGAAGGGCCATCAATGTAAAAAACAATGCGTGGTTCATCACGACGAGTTGGGCCCCGCGAACCCGGGCCTTTGCACGCTGAAAGAAGCAATCGGGTTTGCAGGAGGTAGAGCTGCAGATCCCCTTTTCAGAACAGACCATCTCCCAGATTGCCGCGTCAGGTGCAAATCCGAGATTCTCCATGTCGCCGTCATGTGTTTGCAACGACCAATCATGGATACGCTGGAGTTCTTTTTGCTCTTGTGCGTTGAACAATGATCCGCTTGATGCAAGAGCTTGCCGCAATCGTGTTGTGCAGAGATAGTTCTTTCTCCCTTTCAACACCACTCCCCCAAAGTTAACTTTGAGGATCTCGCGGAGAATCGGAATGTCCTTCTGCCCAATCTGTTCCTGAAGGTTCTTTGTGTGCGTGGAAACGATCGCCTTGCGTTCGTAGCGAGTTGCGTGGAGGATCGCGGGGACAAGATAGGCTATCGTTTTCCCGACCCCCGTAGGAGCTTCCACTATGAGATGCTCACGATGCTCAAGGGCCTGGGCAATAGCCACTGCCATCTTCCCTTGCTGGGGACGGAATTCGAATCCTGCACGACGCGAGAGCGGGCCTCTCGCCAAAAAGAATTCATCTACCGTTTCCACCAGACCGGTCATGCGTGCGGATTGTCGGAGATAATGATGTGGGAAGTGCGGTAACCCGACCTCTATGACACAGCTACAAGGTGAAAGCAGATCACCATTCTAAGCCAGAGCGGTACGGAGGATTTCGTCCTGTTCTGACTGATGAACTTTGAGTGATCCGGTTGCAGTGCTTGCGCTCGCGGGTCTCCCAACATAAGACAAATGTTGTCCACTTTGAAGAAGCTCGCTCAGTAATGGTTGCAAGAATGTCCAGGCCCCCATGTTCCGCGGTTCTTCCTGCACCCAGAACACTTGTTTGGCCGATCCATATTTCTTGAGAACCTTTTCAGCTTGCTTTCTCGGGAACGGATAGAGCTGTTCGATTCTCAGGATCGCGATGTCCTTGATTTTCTGATGTGTCCGTTCCGCGAGGAGGTCGTAAAACACTTTACCGCTGCAGAAAACCAAACGCCGGATTTGAGAGGTGTCATGCAGTTCCACCTCATCAAGCACTTCTTGAAACGATCCTGTAGAGAGATCATTAATGGCGGAAACTACTTTCGGATGTCGAAGCAGACTCTTTGGAGTAAGAAGAACGAGCGGTTTTCGTCTGTTGTCGCGCACCTGTCGTCGCAACACGTGAAAGTACTGAGCTGGAGTTGAACAGTTGCAAACCTGGATGTTCTCTTCCGCACAGAGTTGAAGAAACCTTTCCAGACGCGCACTCGAATGATCAGGTCCCTGCCCTTCATAGCCGTGGGGCAGAAGAAGTACCAGGTCGCACGGTTCCTGCCACTTGGCCTCGGAGCCAGCGATGAACTGGTCGATGATCACCTGTGCGCCGTTTGCGAAATCTCCGAATTGGGCTTCCCACATGACGAGCGCGAGCGGATCAGCGACGCTGTACCCGAGTTCAAACCCCATCGCTGCCGCTTCAGAAAGCAGACTGTCATAGACTGCAAACTGCGCCTGTCCAGCGCGGATATTGTTGAGAGGAACGTATTCCGCTCCGCTGTTGGCATCATACAAAATCAAATGCCGCTGGCTGAATGTTCCTCGCGCGCTATCCTGTCCGCTGAGCCGCACCGGCGTTCCTTCACAGACAAGCGAGCCGCATGCAAGCGCCTCTGCAAAAGCCCAATCGATTGCGGTATCACCCTCCAACAGGAGTCGTCGCTCATCCAGGATCCTTGTCAGTTTTGGGTGAACGGCAAATCCCGGTGGTGCAATTGTAAGGGCAGCGGTGATTTCGCGAAGTGTTTCCACCGGCACGCCCGTCTCTCCCGGAGGTTGGGCAGCTTCAAGCTGGTCTGCTGACACAGCGAGCGGGACTTCAGCCTTGAAGCGCATCTCCCTTTTCTGCGATGCCTCGAACGCCCGCTCATACCGGAGTCGTGATTCTTCGTTAATTGACTCAAGCTCCTCTTTTGTGACAGTGTTCTCGCGCAGTAACTTCTCTCCATACAACTGTCGCACTGATGGATGTTGCTTGATCTTCTTGTACAAGAGTGGTTGAGTGTAACTTGGCTCGTCCCCCTCGTTGTGTCCATGGCGTCGATAGCAGAACATATCGATAACAACGTCTTTCTTGAACCGCTGTCGGTATTCGAGAGCGAGCCGGGCAACACGGACTGATGCCTCCGGATCATCGCCGTTCACATGGAAGATCGGTGCCTGCACCATCTTTGCAACGTCTGTAGAATAAGGGGTGGAACGCGCATCGCTCGGCGAGGTGGTAAACCCGATTTGATTGTTGATGATGATGTGAATCGTCCCTCCCGTCCGGTAGCCATCAAGCTGGGAGAGGTTAAACGTCTCCGCCACGATTCCCTGGCCCGCGAATGCAGCATCACCATGAATAAGGAGGGGAACTATCTCCTCATGGTTTTTGTCCTGTCTTCGATCTTGTTTCGCCCGAACGATCCCTTCAACGACCGGATTGACGGCTTCGAGGTGGCTCGGGTTGGGTGCGACGGATACCGTTATTTCTTTGCCTGTGGTCGTCTGGTGTCTGCCCGTTGCACCCAAGTGATACTTCACATCGCCGGAGCCCTGGATGCTGCTCGGGTCGACATATCCTTCGAACTCGGAGAAGATCTTTGCGAGCGATTTTCCAATTGTATTCGCAAGAACGTTGAGCCTGCCACGATGTGCCATCCCAATCACGATCTCCTGAATTCCCATACCTGACGCGTCATCCAGAAGCACGTCGAGGATGGGCATTAGCGTTTCCGCCCCTTCGAGCGAAAAACGCTTGTGCCCGATGAACTTCGTATGAAGAAACTTTTCGAGTCCTTCTGCTGCCGCAAGCTTCTTCAGTATCCGCACTTTCCATTCTTGGCTCACAGGATGCTGGTTGCGCATCGGCTCCATACGTTCCTGCAGCCATTGTTTTTGCTCCGGATTCTGGATGTTCATGTACTCAACACCGACGTTGCCGCAATATGTATCGCGAAGGATGTCGAGGATTTCTCTAAGGGTTGCAGAAGGATTGCTGCCGAGACCACCGGTGAGAAACTCGCGGTCGAGGTCCCAGATCGT
>JACQVJ010000132.1 GCA_016209805.1 Ignavibacteriota bacterium | reverse complement strand
GTGTACACTAATCGTTTTCGCGTGAACAGAGACTCGAAGCAGTCTACCGTTATCAAACCGGCTGAATCGAGCGTCGAAGAGGTTGGTATCCGCAGTGAACTGACGATCTACACCGAATCGCGGGACCTGTTCTTCGGTGGGTTCGAGGTTGCTTTTCTGGACTTCAACAACAAATTCTCGAATGCATCCAACACACTGCGAACCTACTCGGCTTCCGAGGCGGAGGTCTGGGCATGGATACGTCATCAAAGGACTTTTGGAAGATTGAAGGCAGATATCGGCTTGCACAGCGATGTTGGGTCCCTTTTTGGCCGCAGCCTCTCCTTGCAGGCATTGCAGCCGCGACTTACTTTGAGCTACCATGTTGCCGACATGTGGCGGATCAGAGGCTCGTACGGGGCGTTCAACCAAAACGTCATCACTATCTCGAATGAAGATGACGTCATCTCTCTCTTTGAGGCCTGGATCTACGTCCCCGACGATCTGAAACCTGAAGAAGCCCATCACGTCGTCCTGGGCGTTGACGGAAATGTCATTCCGGAACTCGGTGTCAGTCTTCAGGCGTACCACAAAGCTTACACGTCGCTCGTCTTGTACAATCGCGAGAAGATCTTCCCAACCGATCCAGACTTTGTGAACGGCACTGGTAAAGCTCGGGGGATCGAGGCAATGATCCGCTTCCTGCTCAACCCGCTTGATCTGTCCCTTGCCTATACACTTGGATGGACCACGGTTAGTGCGAACGGATTCTCGTATGCACCCCGGTACGACCGGCGCCACACGGTGAATGTCCTTGGCACACTGCGCATTCTGGAAAACTTTGATGTTGCCCTTCGCTGGGAATACGGCAGCGGCTATCCGTTCAGCAAGACAGTAGCCTATTACGACCGCCTCACGTTTGGCGGGATCGGTGCAGAGCCGGTGTACGGTGGAATCGGGCAACAATATTCCATTCTTGGACCGAAGAACGCAGCTCGCCTTCCTTCATATCACCGTCTTGACGCTGGCATTACGTACAGATTTGCAGTGAGATCAATGAATGGTTCGATTGGTATCAGCCTGATCAATTTGTATGACAACAAGAACATTCTCTACTATGACAGGAAGACCGGCCAACGGATCGATATGCTCAGGTTCTTCCCTTCAGCAACATTGACTGTGGGGTTCTGATGATGAGACAGCAGCGATCGGTAATTACGATGATTCTCTTCCTTCAGATTGTCTCAGGCTGTCACCAAACGTTCGATCCGTACGGAGCGTATGAGCCTAAGCTTGTGGTGTATGGCATCCTCTCTTCGCGAAGCGACACACAATACGTCCGCGTCTACTCAACGTATCCGCCGGGAGTCAACCCTGCAACTCTTCCGAACGCCAATCAAGTTACTGACGCAAATGTTGTGGTGGCTGAGGGGGACTCAACGTTTGAATTCAGAGACACAACAATAATGAGTCGGATTTCAACGGGCGCCGGCACGCCAATAAGGATTCACGTTGCCTACGGATTTCCGATTATTCAAGACAGATTCTATAGGCTCCTCGTTTCGTCGCCGTCGCTCGGGACGGTCACGTCGACGACGCGGTCGCTTCGCGCAGGAAGCTTTTCTCTGCTCAACAAAAGTGTCCTTTCAGCACCAGCGCTTTCAAACACTATCGATATTCTTGTCTCGCCTGGGGGCAATGTGCGGGCGTATATCATTCGATTCTATATAATCTATGAGATCCTCAATGGAAATAGCTGGGAGGAGCGAACGATCGAGGTGCCGATAACGCTTGGAGAGGCAGGTCCTGTTTTTCCCCGTCCGATTCCGCGTGGAGGAGGATCACCTGGTTACCTGCCGGGAACCGAGATCATATTCTTCAGCACGGCAGCGTACGCAACCACCGTCCAGCAACTGACCGCGCAGTACCCTGCTGGAACTCTTCGCCTGAAGTATGCGCGATTCATCTATACACAAATGGATGATGCGATCTACGCATACTACAATGTGGTGAATGGATTTCCGGATGCTGGGACATTGCGCCTTGATGAGCCTGATTTCACGAACATCGTTGGAGGATTGGGTATTTTTGGAACCACCACAGAGCGTGTTGATACTGCAGGTCTTCCATCTCAATTGAGTTTCTAAAGATGTCTCATGTAACTCAAGATTGCTGCCAACGTACATCGAAACAACTACATGTGACACTACAAGGGCTGCGCCTTCACGAACACATCCTGTCTTTAATTAACTACCGCACTTACTTAACTTCAAAGGAGGGTGCCATGAACACAACACTCGTAATGAAAATGGCGGTGGGACTGCTCATCATTGCAATGCTTGCGCTGATGGGTTGCGCCAAAACGGGGGGAGAGGGGAAAGTCCCCATCACCTCGATGTCGGACGAGGCAACGAAGGAATATCTCAAAGGACGGGCGCTTGCGGAGAAACTCCTTTTGCAAAGTTCCATTAACTACTTTGATGCCGCGGTCTCCTTGGACCCCACATTCGCGATGGCGCACCTGAACAGAGCGTTTGCTTCCCCTACCGCGAAGGAATTCTTCGAGCACCTCCACCATGCTGTTTCACTGGTGGACAAAGTCTCGGAAGGGGAGCG
>JACQVJ010000010.1 GCA_016209805.1 Ignavibacteriota bacterium | reverse complement strand
TTCCGTACACCGTGTCCGTCGGATAGATAACCACGCCGCCAGCCCGCAAGACGTCGACCGCTTTCACAATGTAGCGAGGTTCGGGATTTTTAGGATGGACGCTGATAACCATGTTTGCTTTGCCGGTATTGTGCTGACAATTAACGAGTTATTGAATGAAATGGCAATTGATGAACGGTTTGCGCGTTGGCTCCGCGCTTCTACGGTTTATTACGTACATGATTGTAGGTATTCATCACTAGAGTGTGATGGTCGAGCAGCTTTTTTCGAGAGAGTAACTTCTCTCGCGCGTGCTTTAGTTACCGCGTGTGTGACTCTTGGCACAACTCAAATTTCTCAGGTGTGCGATCATGTGTGTGATTGATTTTTATTTGCGGTATTGATCACGGACTAAGCTCGATCACGTGGAAACACTGAACATACTCCTGGTAGAAGATAACTTTGAGCATCTCCGGCTCACGAAGTATATTCTGAAAAGGAACAATGTCCCAGGCGAGGTGTACGTTGTTCGCGACGGCCAGGAAGCGGTTGACTTTCTCTATCACCGAAATCAGTTTCATGATACGGATGCATGGCCTCGACCACATCTGGTTCTGCTTGATCTGAATATTCCCCGAATCGATGGAAAAGAAGTTCTCAGAATCATGAAGGAAGATCGATCATTGAACGACATCCCCGTCATCGTAGTTAGCTCATCTGATCGTGACGAAGATGTGTCGTTTGCATACCAACTTGGTGCCTCAGCGTACATTTCCAAATCCGATGGCTTCGAAATGCTGAGCCAGGCGCTTTCTTCCATCCACCGGTTTGCGGCAAAGGAAGAGCCGAGAGTGGATTAGACGCCCTCGGCGATTCTTGAAAGTCCCGCCTCATCTTCTTACCTTAATCTAAATATCTCATTCACTCCCTTTACCCAAGCATGTCGCAGGTGTTGGTTGCACTTGTGGGACGTCCCAACGTTGGCAAGTCTACACTGTTCAATCGCATTGTGGGCCATCGCGATGCCATTGTTGATGACACGCCCGGCGTCACTCGCGACCGCCATTACGCAATGACGGATTGGGCGGGGAAGCCTTTCACTGTGGTGGATACTGGTGGATTTGTACCTGAGACTGAAGACATTATTGAGAATGCAATAAGGGAGCAGGCACAGATAGCAATCGACGAAGCCGACATTGTTCTGTTTATCGTGGACGCTTTGCACGGAATTCATCCTTCCGATGTTGATATCGCCATGATTTTGCGCAAGTCGAACAAACAGGTGATTCTTGTAGTGAACAAGGTTGATAGCGATAAACGCGAGAGCGAACTTGGCGAGTATTACAAGCTGGGACTTGGCGACCCGGTACCTGCTTCTGCTTTGATGGGAAGGAAGATTGGCGACCTTCTCGATGTTGTTACTGCCGGATTTCCGGCCCAAGACATTGACCAGCCTGATCACAGGCTCAAGGTGGCAATCGTTGGCAAACCCAACGTCGGCAAATCATCGTTTGTAAACGCTCTTCTTCAAGAGGATCGGCATATTGTGACCGATATCCCCGGTACCACACGAGATCCTATCGATGCGGTTCTGAAGTACCATGGTGAGGAGATTCTGCTCGTTGACACCGCAGGGTTGCGTCGAAAGGGGAAGATCAAAGAGAGTGTGGAATTCTACAGTACCTTGAGATCGATTAAGAGCATTGAGCGGTGCGATGTGGCCGTGGTAATGATCGACGTGCAGGATGGTCTGGAACATCAGGATCTCCGGATCATCGAAACTGCGGTAGAGCGAAACCGAGCCGTTGTTCTGGCAGTCAACAAATGGGATTTAATAGAAAAGGATGATCGAACATCGCGGATATTGGAAAAAACACTGAGCGAGAGGCTTCGGATCTATGATTTCATTCCAATCATCTTCATCTCGTCGCGCACAAAGCAGAGGATTTTCAAAGTTATTGAGCTGGCGAAGTCGGTTGATGGAGAACAGAACAAACGGATCGCCACCCACGAATTGAACACTCTTCTCGGTGCAGACATCAGGACTTTTCCTCCGCGAAGCAGGTCGGGAAAGGAAATCAAAATCAAGTATATCACTCAAGTAAAAGCCAAACCGCCTGTGTTTGCCTTTTTCTGCAACGAACCGCGTCTGATTGACGACAATTACAAACGCTATTTGCAAAACCGCATCCGAGAGCATTTCACCTTCAAGGGGGTTCCCGTCGTCCTCACCTTCAAACAAAAATAAATCCATGAAAAAGCGGATTCTCGTTATTGGAGGTCTGGCTGCCGGACCGAGCGCGGCAAGCAAGGCAGTCAGAACAAATCCCAACGCGGAGGTAACTCTATTCGAGCAGGGGGAGCATATCTCATATGGAATTTGTGAAATCCCCTACTACATATCCGGAGAAGTTGACGAACGAGGGCTTATCGCCTACACGCCCGAACGATTGAAGGAACGGAAGGGTGTCGATGCCCGTGTCCTCCACAAGGTCGAAGAAATAATTCCATCCAAGCGAAAGATTGTCGTACACGACATTCGAAATGGGATGAGCAGAGAGGAACAGTACGACCGGCTGATTGTTGCAACCGGCTCCCGGCCGCGATTATTAGGTGTTGATGGAGAAAATGCCCGGAACGTCTTCACCGTGAAGTCTCTTGAGAACGCGTTTAACATCATGAGGTACATGGAGACCGAAAAGCCGAAGCGAGCTGTTATTGTTGGGGGTGGCTACATAGGAATGGAGATGGCCGATGCGTTGCGACACCGTGGTCTTGAAGTTATGCTCCTACATCGACACAGCCTCCCGATGGTGGGGCTGGAGCGCGAAACAAGGGAGAGGGTACGCGAAGAGCTGGAAAAAAACAGCGTGCACTTTGTAGCTCATGCTCGAACCCAGGGGTTTGCGGTCGATAAACAGCAGCGCGTCACACATGTGATGACAAGTGATGGATCGTACGAAGCAGACATTGTGATTCTTTCTCTTGGCGTTGTACCCCGGAGCGATGTTGCCCAAGCCGCAGGGATTAGAGTTGGTTCCTCAGGCGGTATCCTTACAGATCAACGGCAACAGACAAACGTTGACAATATCTACGCGGCAGGCGACTGTTGTGAAGTCAGGAACCTCGTGAACAATAAATCGATGTTCATTCCTCTTGCGACGAGTGCGAGCAAGGCGGCTTGGGTTGCTGGTGAGAATGCCGCCGGTGGCAAGGCAACATTCAAAGGTGTAATCCGAGCCATCGCAGTAAAGGTGTTTGATCTTGAGGTGGTGCAAGTGGGAATAAGCTCGGAGGAGGCATCGAACTCCGGTTTTGACGTTGTGACGGAAACTATCACTGCCTGGGATAAGGTTTCGATCATGCAAGGAAGCACCAAGGTGTGGATCAAAACCATTGCAGACCGTAAGACGGGGAGGCTTCTCGGCGCCAATCTCATCGGGGCGCATGGGGCTGTGCTCAGGGCAAACACGCTGGCGGTTGCCATCCAGCACCGTTTGACGATCGACCAAATGCAACAGTGGGACCTTGCTTACTCGCCACCGTTCACACCATTGTGGGATCCGATTCTCATTGCCGCGAACGCTACTCGCAAGAAACTCTCACCATAAGTTCACCAGGAAAGCCATCATATGAAAAACCTCACAATCATTGAACACCCTCTCATCAAGCGTGACCTTTCAATCCTTCGCAACAAGAAAACCGACAACCATTTGTTTCGATCTACGCTCCGAAGAATCGCATCTGTGATGGCGTTTGAGATTACGCGCGACCTGACACTCAAGAGGAAATTCGTCCAGACTCCTTTGGAGAGGACGACTGGCTACGTTCTTGCAGAGGAAGTAATCCTTGTCCCGGTCCTCCGTGCCGGCCTTGGTCTTGTGGAAGGTTTTCTCGATATCATTCCCGAGGCCAAGGTGGGACACGTCGGAATATATCGAAACGAACAAACGCTTGAGCCAGTCGACTACTATTCAAAATTCCCGAAGACACTTCAAAGAAGTCTTGTTCTCTTGCTGGATCCTATGCTTGCCACCGGTGGGAGCGGCACGGCAGCCATCACGTTCCTGAAACAAAAGGGGGCACGACGTATCCGCTTTGTCAGTCTGCTTGCTGCACCTGAAGGAGTAACGAAAGTTGCAAGTATTCATCCTGATGTCAGGGTATTCTCGACCGTGCTCGACAGAAAACTGAATTCGCGAGGCTATATCCTTCCCGGCCTCGGCGATGCCGGCGACAGAATTTTCGGAACTGAGTAGGAGAGGGGAGGCGTTCTTGCAGCGGACTATGAGTTCGCATATTGTGAACTGAGAAATCTGGGCGTTTCTTCACGTCAAACCTACTAATGACATCCTTCGACTCCTCGCCCCCAAAAGCGGGGCTCGTCGCTCAGGATGACGATG
>JACQVJ010000009.1 GCA_016209805.1 Ignavibacteriota bacterium | reverse complement strand
GTTGAGAACCTATACGAGCATGTAAGTGAAATACCGCAGAAAGGACTGCGAGAGAAGCTGACCAACAACAAGGAACTCGCTTTCCTCTCCAAGAAACTCGTCACAATCCATATTGATGTCCCCGTAGAGATCGACTTTCACACGCTCCGCGCGGCGAAACGGAATACATCCGGTCTGATCAGGATCTTTGGCGAATTGGAATTCAGATCACTTGCAAGTAAGTTGCGCGACACGGAGGAGTTTGTTGAAGAAGTCTCTCCCTCACGAGACACCACAAGACCTCACCCTTCCGACATTTCATCGGATGAACATTCATATCATTGTATCACATCTCTCCATGCCCTGGACGAGCTTTGCGTAATGTTGAGCGAAGCCGGACAAATTGCAATGGACACAGAGACAACGTCAGCAGACGCACTGCGTGCCGAATTGGTCGGGCTCGCATTCGCGTGCACAGAACGTGAGGCTTACTACGTTCCCGTTCGCAATGACAACAAAGACAGCATTGACGATGGGACATTATTCGGAAGTGCTTTGCACACCGATGCCGCACCAAACAACACCAGCGATGCATTGCCTCTGGCGGCTGTTCTTGGCAAGATGAAACCCATACTGGAGAACCCGTCCATAAGGAAGATTGGCCAGGACATCAAGTACGATATCTTGGTGCTGAAGGCACACGGAATTCATGTGGAGGGTATCGCGTTCGACACAATGGTTGCCAGCTACATCATCCGCGCGGACGGACAGCATAGTCTCGACGCTCTCGCAAAGGAGTATCTGGGATATACAATGATGACGTTTGAAGAATTGGTCGGAAAGGGGAGGAATCAAAAACATATTACCGAAGTGCCTCTCGATGCCCTCGCGAACTACTCCGCCCAGGACGCCGACATGATGCTCAGGGTATATCAGCGTCAGCTGACGAAACTTCAGGAGCTGGAAATGCTCGGTCTGTGCAACGAGGTTGAATTCCCTCTCATTCCTGTGCTGGCACGGATGGAATTTGCCGGAATTTCACTCAATGTGGAATACCTCTCAAGGATGTCCAAGGATCTCGATCGACAGATTAACGATTTGGTGCGAGAGATCTACAGAGCAGCAGGAGAGGAATTCAACATTAATTCGACCCAACAGCTTGCGGATATCCTCTTCAAGAAACTGAACCTCCCGACGGTGAGGAAAACAAAGACGGGATTCTCAACCGATGTGAATGTACTTGAAACGCTCAAAGGCCTTCATCCCATTATCGATAAACTTCTGGACTATCGTCAGTTCACAAAACTCAAATCGACATACATCGACGCTTTGCCGCAGCTCATCAACCCGCAGACGGGACGAGTTCATACGTCGTTCAATCAAACGGTAGCTGCAACGGGAAGACTCTCCGGCAGCGACCCAAACCTGCAGAACATCCCGATTCGCACGGAGATCGGCCGGGCAATACGCAAAGCCTTCACCGCACGGGGACAAGACTCGGTGCTGATGTCCGCCGACTACTCCCAAATTGAGTTGCGAGTGATGGCCCACATCTCCGGCGACGAAGGGCTGGTTGAGGCATTCCGCAATAATGAAGACATCCATGCATCCACTGCGGCAAAAGTCTTCGGAGTAGATCCAGCCGACCTCACACGGGATATGAGGCGGAAAGCAAAGGAAGTAAACTTCGGAATTATGTACGGCATCGGACCGTTCGGCCTGGCGACCAGATTGGAGATCACGCAATCCGAATCCCGGGAAATCATTGCAAAATATTTCGAGCGGTTTCCAAAAGTAAAGCAATACATCAACGACACCATTGACTCTGCCAGAAGACACGGATACGTGAGTACCCAGCTGGGGAGACGACGTTACCTGCCCGACATCAATAGCCGGAACAGGAACATCCGCTCAAACGCGGAACGCCAGGCCATCAATATGCCTATCCAGGGCACTGCTGCAGATATGATAAAGGTCGCAATGATCAATATCGATAAGGAGATTGTAGGGAAGAAAATGAAATCCACAATGCTTCTGCAGGTCCACGATGAGCTTGTGTTTGAAGTACACGCATCCGAGGTGTCGGCCATGAAGGAGATCGTCCTCGATAGAATGAGAAGCTCCTTGCGTCTGAACGTACCGATAGTCGTGGATATTGGCACAGGGAACAACTGGCTCGAAGCACATTGAGCACCGAGAGGGGATGAGTTTTCCAGGAGACCGTTGGTTGCGCCGACAGGCCTTCCTGTTCTGAAGTAACAATCGCATGACCGCAGTCACGGCCTGCAAGAGATTTCTGCGACCGATTGCCGCAGGTCACCCGGCAAAGCAGGGCAGAGCAAGAATCATGCGCACACATAATCATGACGTCACATGATTTGCGGGCATTCGCAACCGTCAAAGTACTCCCCACCAGCGAGTTGTGGCGGTGACTCTACAGTTGATTTACACCACGATTCTCTCTTGTACAATTAAGCTCTCGCCCGCGTCCAAGTCTACACGATTCCTTCGTCGGAGGTCTTAGCTCTCCGCTGTACTCTCCGTTTTATCACCCCAAGCCGTTGGCATACCATTTGGACTATCATGGATAAGAATTAACGGGAACAATCAACTATCACAAGTAAACTTTTACAAGGACACAACCATGAACAAACTCTCGTTTGTATTCGCCATTGCTGTGAGTGCACTCCTCGTCGCATGCACGGACAACACGATCAACGAACCAACATCCCATCTCCTTTCTTCC
>JACQVJ010000123.1 GCA_016209805.1 Ignavibacteriota bacterium | reverse complement strand
GATTCCTTGCCCCGCTGCCGATTGAAATGGTCCCCGGCATCGGCGTGAAGACCGCACAGAAACTGCACGCGCAGGGCATCAAAACAGTTGCCGACATCCTTAATCCGAAATCTCCAATCCACAATCCGCAATCTTGGTTAGCCCGTTACCTCATCGCGGTGGCCAACGGTCGCGACGAACACGTGATGCAATATGATAGAGTGGGGAAATCCATCTCTCGTGACACCACGTTCTGGCATGATACGAACGACGGGCAGTTCATCGAATCCACACTGTACTATCTGACTGAGCGCTGCTGCAAGACGCTGCGCGAGCGCAACCAGGTTGCAGCGACAGTAACGACAAAGGTCCGGTTTGCCGACTTCACCACCGTGCAGAAACAATGCACGCTCAGTCTGCCGACGGCGAACGAGGAGGAGATCTTCGGTGCTGCACGAGCGATGTTGCACGTGCTCCACCCGCCGCGCCGGATGATCAGACTGGTGGGCGTGAAGGTCTCTCATCTCTCTGATGTGAAGAAGGCACAGTTGCAACTGGACATGATGAAAGAGGAGAAGCACGCGGGACTGCATCAGCGGCTCGATGCGCTGCAGGAGAAGTTCGGCTATACCAGCATTCAGTGGGGGATCGCGTATATGTTGCACAAGCGGTATGAGTCGTCAAGCGAAGGGTACCGGCTGCATAGTCCGGTGTACGAGATGTAACCACGGATGAACGCAGATGAACACTGATAGACAGAGGCGGTAATGGAGCGTGACGAGATTACCAAGAAGATTATTGGCTGTGCCTTCACAGTGAGCAATACACTTGGGGTTGGGTTTCTTGAGAAGGTATATGAGAATGCTCTGGTGCATGAGACAAGAAAAGCGGGATTACGTGTGGATCAACAGTATCAAATGCAGGTGCTGTATGATGGCATCGTGGTTGGCGAGTACATTGCAGACATCGTGGTGGAAAGACAGGTACTTGTAGAATTGAAAGCAATGAAAGCGCTTGATGATATCCATATGGCTCAGTGTCTCAACTATCTCAGAGCAACCGGGTTCCACATCTGTTTGCTGCTCAACTTCGGCAAGCCCAAGCTTGAGGTGAAACGGATCGTACTTTAGTTTCATTCGAATCGGTGTTTATCGGTGGTTATCGGTGGTTCCACATCCCTGATCCGTCAGTTTGAGGCCGCCCCGCCGGGCAAGCTCTTTTGTCTGCACGGTGGTACGCCCCTGGTCTTCAGGCTCTCGCTGTACGCCGCATCGCATGCGTTGCTGCGTGGTGTGCCGATTGCGCTGGTGGACGGGACGAACAGATTCGACGCGTACTACATCGCTGAATTTGCTCGCAAGGTGACAAGTCAGACGAGAAAGCGTGTGACACCGGAGCAACTGCTTCGGCAAATTTTTGTGGCACGGGCATTCACCTGCTACCAGATGGAAGCCACAATCACCGAGCAGCTGCCGGCATTTCTCAAGCAGAAAGGAGCAACTGTGGCCATCATCTTCGGGCTGCTCGATACGTTCTACGATGAACAGGCGCCGCTGTTCGAGGTAAAGGCGGGCGTGCAGCGGATCATCGCCGCACTGCACCGACTGAAGGCGGAGAACATCTCGGTGCTGCTTGCATCGATGGATGTGAAATTGGAATCGAAGGAGAGGAACATGCTGCTTCCGAGAGTGCTGGCGGCGATGGATCATTCTGTCCAGTTGATAGAGGAAGTTGATGGAGTGCGGCTGGTACCATACAATAACTTCATCATTCGACATTCAAGATTCGATATTCAATATTCACAGAGAACACTTTCGGGAGGAGGGCATCATGGATGATCGCAAGTTTGATCTTGAGGATAGGCTGATCGATTTCTCAGCACTTGTTATTGATGTCGTTGACGCTCTTCCAAGCACCCGCGTGGGAAATCACATCGCCGGCCAACTGCTCAGATCAGGAACTGCCGCAGCTCCTGAGTACGGAGAAGCACAAGGGGCTGAATCGCGACGGGACTTCATTCACAAGCTCAAAATTGGTTTGAAGGAATTGAGGGAAACCCGCGTGTGGTTGAAGTTGCTCAAACGAAAGGCAATTACCCAATCGGTTGACGTAATGGATCGTGCACTGGCCGAATGTGAGGAGCTGACCGCTATCTTTGCATCAAGTATCACGACAGCGAGGAAGAACCTCGGGAAAGCAGGTGGAATATCGAATCACCAATAATGAATAATGAATGTAGAAGTGAGGATGAACATGGGCCGAACAGTACCAACATTCACGCAGGTCATCCAGGCCGAGATGGAGACCTGGTCCAAGTTCCGGCGCGGGTTGCGCAAGGAAGACCAGGAGGCACTGGATGAGCTTTTCCGCGCAGCACGCATGCAACTCGCAAGCAGTGCCTACGCTGCGCGGCCGATCCCATTCGAGAGCATCGCCATGTCGATGCTGATCATGCAGCAAAGGATGATCAGGGAGTTGCAGCGGCGTCTGGCACCGAATGGTTCGGAGATGGTGGTGGAGAAGCCGGGAGAAATCCCCGCAGACTACATCGAGCTGGATGAGAAGGCGGCGTGAGGTGGATTATCGATAAGCTTCTCTTCTGTGCTTCACTCGGTAGATGAACACCTTATGAAGCTTATCGTCAATCTCAAACAAGATTCGGTATGACCCACTGCGGATCCTGTAGCTTTCAGAAGCGGAGAGTTTCTGCACACCGAATGGACGCGGGTCATTACTGAGAAGGCGAATACGCTTCGCAAGTCGCTCGACCTCTCGTCGGGGCAGTGCATCAAGGTCGCGCTGTGCGGAGGGTTTAATGATTACTTCGTATGCCACGCTTCGCAAGGTATTGGTTGAGGGACAAGTCCTTCCCCTTCACCCGCTTTGCCGTTTCAAGATCCGCCCGGTCTTCAAGCAATTCAACAAGCTCGTTGAACTGGGGATTCTTTCTCAGCCTCTCCCACTCTCTGCGTGGGATACGAACATGAGTCCTGGATTTGGTGAGCATGTGAACTCCGATTTTTTGTCAAGATACTGCTTCTGAAGATGATTTGCCACATGACGTCAAACTTCATCATTCGATATTTCCCGCCTGCCTTCGTTGACTTCTATGGGCGGGCAGGCTTGTTGGATATTCATTATTCACACATGGAATATCGAATACTGAACACCAAATAATGAATGAAGAAGTTAAACTCCATTACAGCCTGGCTCTTCGATCTCTACCCCTCTCCACACGGTCTCACAGTCTGGCTTGTGGATGAAGAGGGAAGGAGGCGCAGTTGCATCTATCACTACACACCGGCATTCTACATGCACCTCTCGAAACCGGAGGAGCGACGACTGGAAGCAATGCTGTCCTCGCTGCCGTGCAAAGTGACGCTCGACCACCACGTGCAGAAAGAGATTTACCATAACGACGAGTGGGACGTCGTACGCGTCAGTGTTCACGATCCAATGCAACTGAAGGCTGTGGTGCGACGGCTTGAGCGGCAATTCCCGCACTACGTCTTTTTCAACTCGGATATCCTCGTCCCGCAACTCTTTCTCTATTCCACCGGACTTTTCCCGCTGGCGTTCGGTGAGTACCACATTGAGGAGAATGGCGTTCTTGTTGGGTGGGACGTTGACGACAAGTTCGATGCGGAGGAGTACACGCTTCCGCCGCTCACCACAATGAAGCTTGCCAACAAGCCGGACTTTGTTTCGCCCAAACATCGCAAGGTGTACCAGCTTGAAGTGAGCTACGATGGACAAACATACAGCCTTGAGGACCGGGACCCTGTGGATGTCATCAACGCACTCAATCGTCACCTCCAGCGCTGCGATCCGGATATCATCCTGACGGAGTACGGCGATGCCATCCTCCTGCCGATGCTGACCAATATCGCCGCGCAGAAGAATATTCCGCTCCTTCTCAACCGTGATCCGTCGGCCGGGTACATCATTACAAAGGAATCCAGCTACTTCCAGTACGGCAAGATCGTGCACAAGGATGGGGCGTTCGAGCTTGCAGGGCGATGGCATCTCGATATCGAGAACTCGTTCATGATGGGCGAGGCGAGTTTAGATGGTGTGGTGGAGATTGCACG
>JACQVJ010000135.1 GCA_016209805.1 Ignavibacteriota bacterium | reverse complement strand
GTCATTGCCGGCAACGCGGAGAGGTTTACCATAGAAGGTGAGCGAATCTTCATGCGCCATGGGTTGCCTGTTCCATCGCTGACAATATAAAGCCCAAATTCGCCCTTCGAAGATTCGATGCCTTGATACACCTCGCCTACTGGGGGATCGATTCCGATATTGATGAGCATAAAGTCTTGAATCAACTCCTCCATGCGGGTGTATGTCCGCTCCTTGCGCGGAAGGACTTTCTTCGCTTCGTTCGCATGAATGGGTCCCTGTGGTATCGTCTGCAGCGCCTGGCGCAGCATCTTTGCGCTCTCTTTCATTTCCGCTATGCGTACATAAAAGCGGGCAAGGGCATCGCCTTCGGTAAACGCGATAACCTCGAAGTCAAGCTCGGAATACACCAGATAAGGGTTGTCCCGCCGAAGATCGCGGGGCACGCCAGACGCGCGGAGGATGGGACCGGTCATTCCCAGTGAGATCGCATCTTCACGCGAGAGATAACCGACGTTCTCGCACCGATCGATGAATATCCGGTTCATGCAGAGGAGCTTCTCGACTTCGGCAAGGTCGTCGTCGAATTCATCGAGGAACTTCTCAAGCATGGCAGTACATTGCGGCGTCCAATCCTGCTGCAATCCCCCGATGCGAGTATAGCTGGTTGTGAATCTCGCACCGCAGAGAACATCGTAGATATCAAGCAGCTTCTCCCGTTCTCGGAACGTCCAGAGCAATACGGTCAGCGCGCCGACATCCATCGCCATGCTGCCAACTGCAACAAGGTGCGATGCCACACGCGCCATCTCGCAGCAGAGCACGCGAATGTACTGAGCCCGCTTCGGCACTTCGACCCCTATAAGTTTCTCGACGGCCAGAACATACGCCACATTATTGGAGAGAGGTGAAAGATAATCGAGCCTGTCGGTATGCGGGATGAACTCATGGTACGTCGAGTTTTCTGCAATCTTCTCATAGCCCCTGTGGAGATACCCAAGTTCCGGTACGCAACCGATTACCGTCTCCCCATCGAGACGAACGAGCAGTCGCAGCACTCCATGCGTTGCTGGATGCTGTGGACCAATATTGAGAACCATGTCGTTCTCAAGCGGGTCCTCCATGGTAATAGTCAAGTCCTGATCCTCGAGAGCAGCCAGAATCTTGCTCTTGCCGGGAACATCAATTGGTCGTGTAGCCATCTTTTGCCAGTACGCAGTTATTTTCGCGGAAGCGGAATGGAATCGGGAACACCCATGAGCGGAAAGTCTTTGCGCAGCGGATAGTACTCGTAGTCTTCGGTCATATACATACGTCGCAAATCGGGATGGCCCTTGAACACAATCCCGAACATGTCATAGGTCTCGCGCTCGTGCCAGTTCGCGCCCGACCATACGCCGGTGACGGAATCGACTTCACAGGGATCTTCGTCCACCAACACCTTGAGTCTGAGGTAGGATTTGTTTTTGAGCGAATACAGGTTGTAGATGACTTCGAAGCGCCCTTCCGGCCGATACATATCCGAACCGCAAAGGTCAATCACCATATCGAAGGAAAGATCGGGGTCGGTCTTGAGGAATTCACACACCCTGACAATGTCCTGTTTCCTTACTTGCACGGTAAGGTCGTTGCGAAACTCATTCGTTCCCTCAAGACTTTCCGGGAACTTTGCGTTAAGTTTTTCGATGACAATCTGGTTGATCATGCCGGGGGACCCACACGCTCAGGGATACCGGATTCCGGAATAAAGACCTTCTCACCACGCAGAAGTTCGCCGATTGTCCTATCCTTCTCCACTTTCTTCTGCAATTCCATCAAAGCTCGGAGGAGGTTTTCCGGCCGGGGTGGGCAACCTGCGACATACACATCGACTGGCATGAACAGATCGATCCCCTGGACAACGGAATATGATCTGAACATCCCACCCGAAGACGCACACGCACCCATGGAGATCACCCATTTGGGCTCGGGCATCTGATCGTAGATCTTGCGGACGACCGTCGCCATCTTGTAGGTCACAGTGCCGGCCACGATCATCACATCGCACTGGCGCGGCGTGAAGCGCATAACCTCCGAGCCGAAGCGTGAGATATCAAACCGCGGCGAGGCAGTTGCCATCATCTCGATAGCACAACACGAAATCCCCATCGGCATTGGCCAGAGGGAATTCTTCCGTGCCCAGTTGATGACTTCATCCAGACGTGTCGTCAAGAATCCATCATTCTGCAAGCTGCTCATTCC
>JACQVJ010000124.1 GCA_016209805.1 Ignavibacteriota bacterium | reverse complement strand
GTTGGGATCGCCGTTGAAGGGAATGCTGAGTTTCATGTGACGTGTCAGTGGCGACACGAGTTTTTACGCCGAGGCGCCGCGCCATTACCTCGACATTGATGACTATCCGAACTTTCATAATCTTCCCCGAAGTCTGGATACGTTGATAGCCCTTTATGGCTGGGAGCGTGTGAAAAACAATGGCACGAATCCATGGGCCACAATCTGGAACTACGATTCTCTGGTAGCTCAGCTGGCGCGGGCCGACTGGAACACGGCGAAGCTCACCGCAAGCGATGTCGGTCATTATGTAGGCGATGCTCATCAACCGCTTCACTGCACCGTCAATTATGACGGACAATTGACAAACCAGCGCGGCATCCACGCCCGCTATGAAAGTACGATGTTAAGCCCCACGTACTATCTGTCGCAGCTCTTCATCGTGCCAGACAGCGTAGCCTATATTGCCGACCGAATCGAGTTTGTGTTCGACTACATTCTCCATAGCAACAGTCTCGTCGATACGATCCTTCAGGCGGATCTTTACGCAAAGGTTGTGTCAGGCTGGAACGGAACGGGGACCGCACCTCCCTCGTACTACGAAGCCCTCTGGTTAAAGACACGTTCTATCACACTTGAACAAATGCAGAGCGCGACGCTGGATCTGGCCAGTCTTTGGTACAGCGCCTGGGTAGATGCAGGCCTGATCGTTCCGACAGGCACGACCCTGAGCTTTGAATCACAGCCATCCGAATTCCTGCTGCGACAGAATTATCCGAACCCCTTCAATCCATCCACAACAATTTCCTACTTCCTTCCGGTCGGGGGAACTGTCACGCTCAAAGTATTTTCTGTGGATGGGAGGGAAGTGATGACGCTGGCGGACGACGAGCAATCGGCGGGTGATCACTCCGTCCAATTCAATGCGATTGACTTGTCCAGCGGAGTCTACTTCTATCGGCTCAGCCTCGGCAAATTCACGCAAACGAAGAAGTTACTGATTCTGAGGTGACGCTTGCGCCTTCAATTGTTCCATGAGATCGTGTATTCATCATGCCGGTCTCCCCGATCCTGAAGATTGATGTCGCTCATCCCCCGCAACACCCGGACGAAGTCGAAGCTCAACTTCTCGATGCATGGCTGCAAGTGAAGAACTCAGCCGGACTCCGCCTGCTGAAAGTAGTGCACGGGCATGGCAGCTCAGGGAAGGGGGGCTCAACAAGGGATGTTGTGCGGAACTGGGCTTTCCGGAACAGAACGAAGTTCAGGACAATTCTCGAAGGCGAACAATACTCGTTGCATGATGCGTCGACCCAGGAGATCAGAAAAACAATTGGCGACTTTGATGATTCTGATCTGAACGCGGCAAATCCGGGCATCACGATAATCTGGATAAAGTAAAGTGGAATTAAAAGAAAAGCAGATGCCAGTTGTGAAGATTGTCGGCTGGATGGGCGGTGAGCATTGGTATATTGGCAATGTACAATTCCTCCATCTTGAAGATGCCATCCGTGCATGCGAACGTAAAGGACTCGCCTATGAGGTGGTCAGAGATCCGAGGCATGTATATGAGAGGACTGGAGATTAGCTGCGTTGCGTCGCGGTTTTGAGGAGGTTATAGTACGCCTCCTCGAGTTTTGCCAGTTGCGTGTTCTGATCGAAGAGCTCCTTCACACGCGCTCTCCCTGCCTTCCCCATCTTTTCGCGCAACTCCTTATCGTCAATCAGTTGGGCAAGTGCTGCAGCGAGCTCATCCGATTTTCGAGGTCGCACGTACAATCCGGTGTGGCCGTTCACCACTATATCCAGCACGCCGTCACAATCTGTCGAGACCACAGCACGCTCCATTGCCATCGCTTCGATGAGTGCCACTCCGAAGGATTCTGCGTGTGAAGGGAATGCGAAGATATCAAACGACGCCATGATGTGCGGAATATCGCGCCGGAAGCCGGCGAATGTAACAACGTCATAAACGCCGAGCGACCGTGCCATCGAGTGGATCCGTTGCTCGTATGATTGCTCGCCATAACTTGCCTCTCCTACTACCAAGAACCTGACATGGCGATACTTTTTGCGTAGGCTCGCCGCTGCTTCGAGGAATTCTTCGTGTCCCTTTCCCGGAGAAAATCGGCCCACGAAACCTATGACGATCATTGTATCGTCGTATCCGAATTCGTTCCGCACGGGTTGCGGGTTCACCTGCTGGGGAGAGAATTCGTCCGTATTGATTGCGTCGTGAAGCGTGATGACACGCTCGGGCGTCATCGGGGTCGTGTCCAACACATTCCTGTGTATCACGTCGGAGATTGCAAGAACTTTGTCGATGTGCGAATAGGTAAACCGGTGGAAGAGATCCTTCTTCTTAATGTAGGAGCCCACGCGCTTACTCAGAAGGATCGGCAACCGTCGGCGCGAGATAAGGGATGCGGGGACAACCGTTGCAATGTCTTTGGAGTATTGGGCATGGATAATGTCGATACGATGCCGCACAATGAACCTGGCAAGCCTCACCATGATCACCGGATGAAAGTACCCTTTTACATCAAGCTGAAGGACGCTGATGTCGAGTCGAATGGCTTCTTGTGCGAGCCTACTGCCGCGGCAACATGCTAGGAAAACGCGATGGCCGCGCTTCCGCAGCTGTCGGGTTACCTCAAGGGTTTGGATTTCCAACCCGCCCCATGAAGGGGAGAAGCAAGTTTGCAGGACGGCAAGAGGGCGTGATGACATTGTCGGTTCGGTTGAGCATATGGTAATCAATTCCGCACGAATGAACAATGGTTGCATTTCAAACACAGGATGAGTATGATTGTTGCCATGAACTACGTTCTGGTTTTTATCGGTGGAGGAATCGGTGCGACTGCGCGGTACTGGTTGCAGGGAATTGTGTACCGCAATGTCGGTGCCTCGTTTCCCTATGGCACACTTGCAGTCAATGTGCTTGGCTGCTTCTTGATCGGTGTGATGATGACGTTCTTCGAAGAGCGGTTCTTGGTTGATGCATCGTTGAGAACATTGCTGACGATTGGCATACTCGGCGGCTTCACAACGTTTTCAACATTCAGTTTTGAAACAATGGTGTTGCTGAAAGAGGGAAGCTACCTACTCGGATTTGCGAATGTTGCGGTGAGTTTGGTTTCCTGTCTGGTGGCAACATGGCTGGGAATGGTGGTCGGGAAAATCATCTAAATGCCTGAAGGAATATTGCAATTGCTCATCCAACATGAAACTCGAAGGCGAGGGAAAATTACTCAGGATATTCCTCGGTGAGTCGGACCGGCTTGATGGCCGGCCGTTGCATGAACTTATCGTTGTCAGGGCGAAAGAACACGGCCTTGCCGGGGCAACCGTATTGCGGGGCGTCGAGGGATTCGGCGCGCGCAGCCGCATTCATACTGCGAGGATTTTGAGATTGTCCGAGGATCTCCCAATTGTTGTGGAAGTTGTGGATGTCGAAGAGAAGATCAGATCGTTCCTGTCAATAGTTGATGAGTTATTCGAGCGGAGCGGCTCCGGCGGAATGATTACCCTTGAGAAAGCGGAGATCATTCGGTACACACACGGGAAATAAGGAAGACCGTTGCTCACCATCTACCAGAAACCCACGTGCACAACGTGCCGACAGACGATGTCGATATTGAAGGAGTCGGGAGTGGACTTCGAATCGGTTAATTATTATATCGACCCGATTCCAAGAAAGAAGCTGAAGGAACTGCTTGCCAAAATGAAACTGTCCGCAAGAGATCTCCTGAGGAC
>JACQVJ010000005.1 GCA_016209805.1 Ignavibacteriota bacterium | reverse complement strand
TCTCGCGAACATATGGATCGTAATCCTTCAAGGAATCCGGGATGAGGAGGAACACACCCCATGTTGCCGACAACCGGCTCAACGATGACCGCCGCGATCTCGCCCTTGTGTTGCTTAACCAACTGCTCGACAGATTCAAGGTCGTTGAATGCGGCTGAGAGCGTCAGCGATGCAAGAGGGAGCGGAACACCGGGACTGTCCGGAACACTCAACGTCAAGGCGCCTGAACCGGCCTTGATCAGAAACGAGTCACCATGTCCATGGTAGCATCCATCGAACTTGATGAGCTTGTCGCGACCCGTATAGGAGCGCGCAAGGCGGATGGCACTCATTGTTGCTTCCGTTCCTGAATTGACCATTCTCACCAATTCCACGGAAGGAACAATCCTGCAGATCAACTCTGCCATCTTCACCTCAATCTCGGTGGGTGCTCCGAAGCTCGTTCCCGCGTCAACGGCCTTTTTCACCGCTTCAGCAACCCGCGGATTGCCGTGCCCAAGTATCATCGGCCCCCATGATCCAACGTAGTCGATGTATTCATTTCCATCGACATCCCACATTTTTGATCCGGAAGCACGAGCGATGAACAGAGGGTTTCGCCCGACGGCCTTGAACGCTCGAACGGGCGAATTGACGCCGCCGGGGATAGCATTCCTTGCTCGCTCAAACAACTGGTCTGATTTGCCTGTGTTCATGAGATCAGAATATCGATGGCTTGTTGGGATCGCTCATCTCACCGATGACGGTCGATGTATGATGCCGCCTCTTTCGCGAAGTATGTAAGAATGAGATCGGCTCCTGCTCGCTTGATGCCGGTCAGCAGCTCAATCGCCACCCTCTCCCCATCAATCCACCCCATCTTTGCAGCGGCCTTTACCATTGAGTATTCGCCGCTGACGTTGTACGCCGCAGTCGGCAATCCGAAGCGTTCCTTCACTCTGTATAGAACATCGAGGTACGGCATGGCTGGCTTGACCATGACAATGTCTGCACCCTCTTTGATATCTTCTTCAACTTCGCGGAGGGCCTCCTGCACGTTCGCCGGATCCATCTGATGAGATCGGCGATCACCAAACTTCGGTGCACTCTCCGCCGCTTCGCGGAACGGGCCATAGAACCCCGACGCATACTTTGCCGCATATGACATGATAGGGATGTTTGTAAACCCGTTCTCATCAAGAACTCCACGGATTGCGCGCACCCTTCCATCAAACATATCAGATGGCGCGACCATATCGGCTCCGGCCTGAACATGAGTGAGAGCTTCCTTGGCCAGCAACTCTACGGACTCGTCGTTGACTATTTCGTTGCCGCGGACAATACCGCAGTGACCATGGGAAGTGTATTCGCAGAGACAGACATCCGTAATCAGGACGAGCTCCGGGATCTCTTTTTTCACCGCACGGACAGTCTGCTGCACGATGCCGAGCTCATCGTACGCACCCGACCCGACATCGT
This sequence comes from Ignavibacteriota bacterium, assembly GCA_016209805.1. Taxonomy (GTDB): domain Bacteria; phylum Bacteroidota; class Ignavibacteria; order UBA10030; family UBA6906; genus JACQVJ01. Next base: position 4,550 of record JACQVJ010000005.1, on the reverse strand, counting down.
CCTTCTCCTCGGGAATTCCGAAGAGAATTACTCCTGGAATCCCCATAGCTTTCACCTCAGCACATTCGCGCACGATGGTATCAATCGACATCTGAAAAACTCCCGGCATCGATGAAACCTCTTTCTTGATGCTCTTGCCAGGGACCACGAACAACGGGTAAATAAAGTCGTTTTTGGATAGTTCCGTCTCGCGGACCATCGAGCGGAACTGTTCAGTCATCCGTGTGCGGCGCAGGCGCTTGAACGGCTGGAGCACGGTCTGTGCATCCAAGCCCGTGATTGCTTTCTCATTCAGTGTCATCTGTTTTCTCCTTGAATCGTAGTTATGTTTCCACGCGTTGAATTTCCCTTGATGGATGTCGGACGGATGAATTTTTCAAGAATCCTTTCGGCCATCTTCTTCCCGCTCGCTACGCAATCGCCGACCGAGATGCCTCCGCGATAGTTACTGCAAAAGAACAATCCTGGCTCCGTCGTCTCGATGCGGTCAATTGCATCAACTATTTTCTGATACCCGAGATTGTACTGAGGAATCGCTCGCTCCCAACGTATGACCTTTGAGAAGACCGGCGTCCCACGCACCCCCATAATCGATTCCAACTCACCGTCAACGAGAGCAATGATTTGTTTGTCATCGTAGTGGGCCAGTTCCGGTTGGCGCGAGCCTCCGACAAAGGTCGTGAGAGCAACATGATAATCAGGCGCACGCTCGGGAAACAGAGACGATGACCAGATGGTGCCAAGTATCCGGCGATGCTCCTTCGCAGGAACCAGGAAGCCGAAACCGTCCAGCGGCCTGATGATTTGTTCTGAACGGTATCCCAGAAAAACCTCGACCACAGGAGGATAGTAGATGCTGTTCAGTCGATCTGCAAGAGATCGCGAAAAAGGCTTCACAAATCCCCCGGCAACGTACGCAGGAACGGCGATGACAACCGCCGAAGCGCCGATTTCAAACGTTTGGCCATCGGATTCACCGCTCACGACGTAACGTGCCCGGTCACCCCCCGCACCGTTTCCAAGGCGCGAGATGGACCTTGCCGTGCACTGAAGTCGGATTCTCCCTGCCAACTGCCTCGCGATGGATTCAGGGAATGTCTGCATCCCCCTTCTGAACGAAAACATCCTTGCGCGATCCTTCGCCTTCTCGGCCCGCTGCTTCCGTTCCTTCGCCCCTATGATCATCCCCTTGACGAGACCACCGAACTTCTCCTCAAGCGCATAGAGTTTTGGAAACGCTGCACGTACGCTCAGTTGTTCAGGGTTGCCGGCATACACACCCGCGACAAACGGATTGATCGCGTACTCAAGAAACTCCTTCCCTAATCGTCGCTCGACAAATTCCGCCACCGTCTCTTCCTTTGTCCCCCGACTGATGAACGGCTCCTTCAGCAATCGCAACTTGCCTCCAACCGACCAAAGCGAGCTTGTGAGGAACGTCGCCAGCGAACTGGGAAGAGCCCGGAGTGAGCCCCGCCGAAGTATATATCTTCTACTTGCAGCAGAATCCGCATACGTTCTCTCGTCAATAATGTCCAAACTCTCAAACATCTCCCCGAAGACTGGCGTCGTTTCCAGCACACTGTTCGGACCAGTCTCAATCAGCCAGCCATCCGTTCGGATGGTCTGCATAGTTCCTCCGGGCTCGGAGTCCTTCTCGAGCACGGTGACGTCCACACCCGATTGGTGCAGCCACCATGCAACGGTGAGTCCAGAGATACCACCTCCGATAACCACAACGTTCATTTGCAAACCTTTTTGACCACGACATCGGCCAGAGCCTTGATGAACATGGGATTTGTGTTCAAGGCCGGACTCATGTCGAAGTATTTGATACCGAGCGCTCTCGCTTCCTGTTTCGACTCCATATTAATTTCCCAGAGGGTCTCACTGTGATCTGACACGAACGCAATGGGGATGACGATGAGGTGCGATACCTTTTCGCCCGCAAGTCTTTTGATCGTATCTTCAAGTGAAGGCTCCAGCCATTTTTCAGGCCCCACCTTGCTTTGATAGCAAAGATGATGTTGAAGTCCCCACACTCCTTGTTCCACAACCGCGTTGTAGGTGCGGATAATCTGTTGCTGGTATGGATCCCCGGCACGCACGAGCTTCACTGGCGTTCCGTGTGCACTAAAAACGAGATGTACCTTCGATCGATTCTCTTTTGCAACCCGATTGAGCGCAATGTTGATGTTCCGAACGAGCGCCGCTATGTAGAGCGGATGATCACAGTACTCATCGACCAGAGTGACTGAGAGATGATTCAGGCCCCGGTGGCTCATCACACGGTTCCATTCATTCACGCTGGACCCGGTTGTTGTTTTGGAATAGTGCGGATAGAGTGGAAGAAGGACAACCCGCTCGACACCGTCTCGATACAGTCGATCAACAACCTCGTCGGTCATCGGATGCCAGTAGCGCATGCTGATGTAGACATTTGCGTTGAGTTTTCCCTGCAATTCCCGCTCAAGCGATCTAGCTTGTCGCATCGTAAGTTTGAGAATTGGGGATTTGCCCCCGATACGTCTGTAATACTCCTGTACTTTCGGAGCCCTACGGCCTGAAATGATCCGGGCAAGCGCCTTGCGGAAGAGGAACGCCAGCGGCAGGTCAATGATGTCCGGGTCGCAAAAGAGATTATACAAGAAAGGTTCAACAGTCTCCAGAGAGTCGGGGCCGCCGAGCTGGAGCAGCACTACACCGATCGGCTTGTCGTTCTTCTTCCTCATGGAATCAGGTGTTGCCATTAGTTGCATCTCCGTCCACCCCGTCGAGAACTCTCCGCACAACGGTCGCAAACTCCTCCACTTTGTAAGGTTTCTGCACGAAGGCCTTCACTCCCTGCGCCATCAACTTTCGTGCACGGTCGTCTTCCGCGTAGCCTGTAGAGAGAATCACTCGGAGGTTCTTATTCATCTGATGCAGCCTTGCAAAAGTATCGCTCCCACTCATCATCGGCATTGCCATATCAAGAATAATCAGGTCGATGGAGTTACCGTGTTGAGAGTACACTTCAATGGCCTGCGTCCCATCTGCAGCCTCCAGCACACTATAGCCCTTCGATTCAAGAATCTCGCGCGCAAGGGAGCGGATGACCTCTTCATCGTCCACGATGAGGATCGTCTCGTCCCCCCCCTCCGCGTCATGCGAAGGCGTTTCCAGCACGACTGCCTCTTTCTCAACCGCCGGCAGGTACAGAATGAACGCGGTTCCGACTCCTACCTCACTTTCAACGTCGAGGAATCCCCCATGGTTCTTGACAATACCATACACCGTTGCGAGACCGAGCCCTGTCCCCTTCCCTTTCTCTTTCGTCGTAAAGAATGGCTCGAAGATTCTGTTCATCACGGCTTTGTCTATCCCGATCCCGGTATCCGAAATGGAGATCCGTATATAGCTGTGGTGACTGAGTTCGTGACGCACCGCGAGGATTTCCTCCGGCCTTGAGAGCAACTCACTCACGATGGTGATTTTTCCTCCACCGGGCATCGCATCACGCGCATTGACACAAAGGTTCATCAATACCTGCTGCATCTGGCCAGCGTCAGCTTCCGTTGCGGGGAGATTCTGAGCGAGCGTGGCCTCGATGATGATGCTCTTATCCATCGACCCGCGCAAGAGCCGGATTGTCTCGTCGATCACCGCATTGATATCAATCGGCCTGACGACGTATTTCCCTCCGCGGGCAAAGGCCAGCAGCTTTGATGTGAGCTCGGCAGCCCTGAGCGCCGACCTCTCGATGGTTTCAAGATGAGAAAATATCTTGTCGTCTTTGTTCACCACTGTCTTGAGATACGATGAGTAGCCGAGAATGCCCCCAAGGATGTTATTGAAATCATGTGCGATGCCGCCCGCAAGCAACCCGATGCTCTCCATCTTCTGCGATTGCAAGAGCTGCTCTTCCAGTTTGCGTTTCTCCGTCACGTCTTCAATCATCGCAACCACATTGACAAGCTTCTCGTTCCTGTCGAACACGGGGAACAACTTCGCATGGATCGTCCGCTCTGTCCCGGACAATTTCACCGACCTTGCGGTTGATGGATCGAGCGTGAATGGCGGAATATCCACACTTGCACCCTTGAACGCAGCATTCACGTACGGCTTGATCTCATGGTTCTGAACGAACCTCGACTTCAATATGTTCAGACCGATTAAGCTGTCCTTGCTTTGAGCACCAAAGAGTCGGAGCCAGGCCTCATTCACATCCATAACAAAGCCATTCGCATCGAATACCTGAACCGCAAGCGGGGTTTGCGAAATGATACGGTTGAGATATTCTCTTGATTCCAGAATCGCCTCTTCGAGCCGCTTCTTCTCCGTCACATCACGGAACGTGCCGTTGTACTCAACGATCCTCCGATCATCACCTCTCAATGCAGTGCAAGTCCAGTCAAGATAGAACTCTTCCCCGCCTCTCTTGTAGGCAAGAAACTGAAATCCATTGATGACACCCCGCGCGTCAAGTTCTTCCGCAACTTTCAGACGGTCTTCGGATCGCACAAACAGGTCTTTCCAGTTGATGCTCGCTTCGAGCGCAGCTTCAACCG
>JACQVJ010000122.1 GCA_016209805.1 Ignavibacteriota bacterium | reverse complement strand
TGTCAAATCAAAAACGATTGAACTCTTGAACCGTGTGGTAATCAAGGAAGAAGGAGCTCGCCTGCATCTGATGATCGTTCAGAATCCTGACGGTTCGTCAACGGCCTACATGATGGGCGACCCGGTTCCCGGAATTGATATCAGCCTGGAGCAGGTACCCGGCGGCATAAGGATTCCGGTGAAGGGCTGGAATGAATACATCAGCGAAGTTCGCATCAAAGAGGAAGGGCTGAACTTTGCTGAGGTCAGAGTAGTGAGGGATGCGGCGGGAGTCACCACCGCCTATCTCATGGGCGACCCGGTGCCCGGGATCGACATCAGTCTGGAGCAGGTCCCCGGCGGTGTAAGGATTCCGCTGAAGGGGGCCGATGAGTACAGGCGAGCGAAGAAAGAGCAGGCGGAGGCAGATGCCGCCCGGAAGAAAGCCAAGAAAGAACAAACCGAAGCCGATGAAGCGCGAGCGCAATCATCTGGTTCATACCTCGTCTTCAACTGGCTTCCGCCAGCCCCGTTGCCGGCAGGCGTACGAGTGACATACTCGCTTCGGATCGTCGAACTGCATGGCAGTCAATCCCCCATCGATGCGATGCGCTCGAATCCGGCGTTCTTCCATAACGCAAACATCGTCTCTACGATCTACCGGTATCCTGTTGCAGCACGGAACTTCGAGCCGGGCCGACGTTATGCATGGAAAGTAGATGTGTACATGAACGGAGTATCTGTGCAGGAGAGCGAGACGAGGGAGTTCGGGTTTGAAGCGCCTGCACAAAAGTCAAAGCATGATGCTTTGTCGCCTGTCATCCAAAACATCAGGTCAAGCATTGAGCGGGATGGGGATGAACAGCGCGAGGATTCACGGGAACGGTCTCCAGAGCGATCTGTCTTGCTTGCTTCCGCAAATCGTTATCTTGATCCTTTCCCCCTTCAAGAAAGGGAGAGGGACTATGGAATGTCACCGTTGGTGTTCTCCGGCCAAAGCAGTTTCTCCTTCACCGGCGCGAACAGACAGGCGTCGTTTTCCGAAATTCCTAAGAACTCATGGACGTGGGAGATCAATCCAACACTCTCGCTGTACGGTCTTCCGTTTACCGCCAGCGTGTTGCTCTCGTCTCAGCAGGAGTCGAACAGGCAGAGCATCAATAGCTTTGGACTCAACTTCGATCTCTCACAGCTTCAGGGAATGCTGACTGATCGGCTGAACCAGAAAGCTGATGAACTGGAGCAGGAAGTTACGAGTACCGATCCGGCGGAGATTGAACGCATGCGCGATCCGTCGAATCTTGCTGAGAACCTTGATCGGTATAATGTGGCGTCGGGAACTGAAAAGTTCTTCACGTCCGTGAGAACATTGGGGATCGGGACGACATATCCGAATTACTCCGAGTACACGCTGAGCGGTGTTCCCGTCACAGGCCTGAACGTGGAACTCAATCCCGGCCTCTTCTACGTGGCATTTGCGGGGATGCAGAACCAACGCCCGATTGAAAACTCATCGTACCGGCGTTCGCTGTATGCCGGACGGCTGGGGCTCGGACAGAAAGAAGATTCCCACATTTACTTTACCGGCATGTACGTCAAAGATGACGTCGGCTCGATCGGCGTCGATCCCGCTAACAACACACTCACGCCACAGGCGAATCACGTTTTCGGAACGGAAGCGAAACTGATACTCATGGATGACAAGCTTACACTCGAAGGGGAAGGGGCTGTCGCTGTTCTCACGAGAGACACGCGTGATCCCGAGTTGGAAAGCAAATCCATCCCCGGTTTCATCAAGAAGCTCGTCGATCCGAAGATCAGTACTTCCTTCGACTATACATGGTCAGGGAAGTTGGCATTCAATAATGACGAGTCAGGAACGCGCGTCTCAGCAGGTGTGAAGATGGTCGGGCCGGGCTACACATCGCTTGGTGCGCCGAACATCCGCACCGACCAGTTAGGGTTTGACGGGAAGGTAGATCAGAAATTTCTTGAGCGACGCGTCTCCGTGGGTGTCTTCTTCAAGCGCTACAAAGACAACCTCATCAATTGGAAACCCGCTACCACTACTACGACGGCGTACGGCGTGAACCTCGGTCTCAACTTCCGGAATCTTCCGTTCCTGCGCCTCGGCTTCACTCCCTATTTCCAGAAGAGCGATGCCGTCGATCCTCGTCGTGCGGTCAACAACCGAACGATGATGTATTCCGTCACAACTGGCTACACGACCCGGATTGATGAGATCGTCAGTGCGAGCACGATATCATACAACCGTCAGGTGGCGAAGGGGCTCTCCCCTACAAACTACTTCGGCACAACAAGCATCACGTTCAATGAAGCATTCAGCTTCTCGTTCCCGCTCACCGTCAGCGGCACGTACGGGTTGACCCAGTCGAAGGCGCTCGATCTCTACGGCGGAATCGTGACAGTTGATCTGAACGGTTCGTACCAGTGGACGGAGGGAATTCAAACATCTCTCGGAGGCACAACTTCAGTCGAGCGGAACAACAACAAGAAGGTCAGCGTCTACGCCGGTTCGATGCTGGCTTTATTCGAGGGATTCAGTCTCGATGTTCGCGCAGAACACGCCTCGTATACCGATTGGCGAAACCGGACCAACAATTACGATGAGTTCGTCTTTAACGCCGGGCTTGTGGCAGCATGGTGATTCTTCGCATTGGATTCTTCAATCCTCGACCTGGCCGGCCAGGTGACGAACGTTCGTGACGGTGCAATGGTGGTGCTCATCCCGACCGTGTCCCGTACCAT
>JACQVJ010000120.1 GCA_016209805.1 Ignavibacteriota bacterium | reverse complement strand
GCCTGCGCGTCCCGTCCGGCCGATGCGGTGCACATAGTCTTCTGCGTAATGTGGGATGTCATAGTTGATGACATGCGAAATGCCGTCAACGTCGATGCCTCGGGCGGCGATATCTGTCGCCACGAGCACACGGAACTGTCCCCGCTTGAATCCGTCGAGTGCCCGCTGCCGCTGCGACTGTGTCCGGTTCGAATGAATCGCTACCGCGTTGATCCCCATCCGTTCAAGGCGTCTGCAGATCTTGTCGGCGCCATGTTTGGTGCGCGAGAAGACGAGAACGCTCTCCATCTTCTCGGCATCGAGGATGTGCAATAGCAGGTCCATCTTCGTCTCCTGCGAGGCGGAATAGAAGTACTGTGTGATGGTTGCGGCGGGGTTACGTCTTTCCCCCACCCGGATCATTTGCGGGTCCCGCAGAATCCGCGCTGCAAGTGCGTTGATCTCCGGCGAAAGCGTCGCAGAGAACAACATCGTTTGCCGACCGACCGGAAGGGCCCCAATGATCTTCCGGACGTCGTTGATGAAGCCCATATCGAGCATCCTGTCCGCCTCATCAAGTACCAGGACTTGAATCCTGGCGAGATCTATCGTCCCGCGTTGCATGTGGTCGAGAAGTCTTCCCGGCGTTGCAATGACGATGTCCGCTCCCCGGCGGAGTAGCTTGATCTGGTTCTCCATGCTCACGCCGCCGTAGACTGAAACGGCCCGAAGGGAGAGGAAGCGGCCATACGTCGTCACGGCATCGCTCACCTGATGTGCAAGCTCGCGCGTCGGCGTGAGGACGAGAGCACGGGGATACCTGCCCCGTTCGTGTGAGCCATTGACGCTTTCAAGACGATGAAGGATGGGGAGAACAAACGCAGCCGTTTTCCCCGTACCGGTCTGCGCAGAGCCGATGATATCCCTTCCTTCGAGCGCCGGTTGAATGGCAAGAGACTGAATTGGGGTTGGTACGCTGTATCCTGCTGCATGAACCCCTTGAATAATACGGTCCGAAAGACCAAATGTGGTAAAACCCATGGAATAGAGCCTTTGATGTGATGAAAAATGTGTGAGCCCGCCTGCCTTCACACACGCGAAGACAAGCAGTCTACAAAACCCTGAAACGCACTGTACAATTGAGGCTGGGGTATCCGGTTGGGACTCTGTGTTGGCCAGTCAATCCGACGACACCTTGTGCATCATCATCTGAGAGCGAGTCTCGAATGCCCGCTCCCGATACTGTGCTCGGTGTCGGCACGATCGATCGTTTGCGGTATGCTTTCCCGCATTCACGCGAGATTGCAGTTTTGCAGTGGGAACAAGATAGCGTTTTTGATGGACAATTCCTAATCAGGAAAGAACAAAGCACTCAGGGGATCAGAGGACAACACGCCGGTTCAATTCACAGAAGGCAGTGGTCGGTGCTTGCCAGCCAGAAAATCTCTCATCCCCCAACCGACGATTTGGGCCCGAGTGCGTTTGAACGAAAGGTCGTAGGGCAGAGAGGGATATCCATACGGAATATAGATACGCATCGGGATGTGAAGCGATTCCGCAAGGCGGGCACAGTTTTGAGGAAGGCTGGAGAGCTGCTCCATCTCACATGGGGTGCCGCTGGAGAGCAAACACCGGAGAGCCTCTTCCGCCAATGGTCGATCATGCGTTGCAACCGCAACATGCCGTGCTCTGCCTGAAAGCGTCCGGATCACTTCAAGAAAACTCGCGCGGACATCCGGAACGGGACTCTGAGGATCAACCCATTGGCCCTTCACAACTCTCACCGGAATTCCTAACTCAACAACCCGATCGACGTCCTTCAGACTGCGTCGCCAGCGTGCCGGAAGAGTGCAACTCATATTCCGGTGGACCTTCAACGCCCTCTCCAGCAGATCGAAGGTGGGATCTGCCGAATCAGGATCCAACGCATCAAAATGGATTCGAACTTGAGAGGACATACAATGGTCGATCAAACCGGTGAGAAGGCCGAGATCATACTGCAATCCAGTAACCTTGATCGAAAGATAACAATCGTACGGTAGCGTACTGACCGCGTCCAGCGCCGTAGCGTAGAAGGCAACGGTAGATTCCGGGGTATCATCAGGTCTACCCCAAGGTCCTATGGTGGACGACCATCCGCGTTGAGCAGCCTGGTTCGCAATTCTCACTGCATCACTAACATCCGAGCCTGCAAGGTGGCTCTCCGCCATCCGTCGGACAACCCAATTCTTCAATCGACGATAGGCACCATTCATCAGAGAGTTCCACTCGGTTTGAATCGAGCCATGGCTTTGCTGGCCAGCGCCTTCCAAGCATGTTTCTTGCAGTGCTTTTCCTTGACTGCGTGGATTTTCTTCAATGATGAAGCCGAAACCTCTAGTCCATGGCTCAGCAGCGCCATCGGGGACAAGGGGTACAAGCGATACGATTCAAGACGATGGACATCATGTGGCCAGATGCGTATCCACGCTTCGTTCCCCCCAAGGAATTCGAATCCCTCCAATCGTTTCTCAAATGCATATTGTATTACGTTGTTCATCAGAAGAATGCCGGGGGAACAGTGAGCATATGCTTCATCGTATCCGATTTTCAGAATCCACAACCGACGGGAATTTTCCACCAGTAACTGAACGGAGACTACCTTCCCGTTAATCCGCATCAAGGCGATTCTGAGAATGCCGAGTCGGGCAGTAGCCTGCGAATAAATCTCAAAAAACCGACGAAGAGCTTGATAAGTTTGCAGAGCAGTCCCAACCCGTTGCTTCCAACCGGCCGCTTCGACCCGAAAGACTTCATCCAAGTGATGTTGCACATGCGCGGTGTCCGGCGAAACGACCTCGAATTCCACTTTGCCGAGGCTTTCAGCTTTCCGTTGAGAGCGACGGAACGCTGATCGCCAACTCGATGAGATTGAACTGTAGTATTTGTCCCAGGAAGTGGAGATCGAGATCCATGGTGTTTCATTTACATACCGTTGGGAGTACCTCCATCGCTTTTTTGTCGATAGGTCCATGGACTGCAATTCTGGAGAACCGGTCGGAAGCCGAGAGAGAAGAAGGGGTTTTCGGAATGAGAGGATTGCCTTCGCGAGATATTCAAGAGAGAGCTCATCCGCATAGAGAAACCCGGTTGGTTCACCGAGGACAGCTGCACCGAGGATCTGGAGACGCCTTATCCCGAACGACGGTCGTAGGACAAGCGGAGCGATTCCTGTCACCTTTGTGCCGTCCTTTACCACGATGATCTTCGGTTTTCCCGGGGGACAGAATGCCTCAACGCACGCGGTAAACCACTCGTATCGAAGAAGCGGCGTCTTGAATTGCGCGGCGATGACGTTCCACTCAGCTTCGAGCGGGCGCATATCCTCTGCATTGTCGATGATTTCCACAGTCAGTGACACAGGGGTCTCTCCGAAGTCCATGTGAACGCGGACACCGACCTGGCTTCAGTGAAGCCGCACTTCATTTCCATACCGGTTTAGCCGTGAACAAACGGAGGGATTATCGCGGCAAAAATCGTGGGGAAACAGAATGGTTCAGAAGAACGGCGCCCTCCATGTACAAGGTGAGGTCGTGTCCGTCGTGATTCGGAAGCAACTTAGGAATCAGAAGGAGGATTGTCGGAGATACGGGTCACATTCCGACGTAGATTAACGAGAATTAATTTCAGTCTTCAGACTGATGAGTCGTGTTATCTTTTGTATTTGGTTATTGAACAGCATCAAGCTTCTTCATCTCTTGCTCGGCGCGCGATTCAAGACGATTCTGAAAATCGTAGTCATCGTATTGATCGATCATCTCGAAAGCGCGGCGAGCCTCGGCAATCATACCTTGCTTCGCATAACTCTGACCAAGCCGGAACCATGCATGAGGAATGATCCATATTTCACTGACAGGCTTCAGGGCGAGCAGTCGATTCGAGGTCTCCACAACTTCGGGGAACATCTTCATATCATACTGCGCTTGCTGAATGCCGTACAAGGCCCTCACACGAGTATCCGCATTGGTTCCAGCTTTCTGCAATGCTTCCTCGTAGAGCTTCATTGCACGGTCAGGATTGTTCCGAGACGATTCATTCCCCCCTTTGATGATAAGGATCTCAGCGTCCGTCAGGGGCCGCCGCAACAGCTCCTGTCCAAGTCGGTAGTGGTGCTTGTCCCATTCGCTTTCCCGATCCTTGTCCATACGACGGAGGAAAGCGACAGCCGTCTCCCTGTCACCGGCAATTTCACACGCAAGTCCTGCCCGGTAGAATGTGTAATTTGGAGTCCTCTCATCGTTACGAGTCATGTCCATGTAGAGACGGTAATAGTTCCTGGAGTTCGTGAAATCGTTCAGTGTAAAGCAAATGCTCCCGAGTGTACTGTATGCGAGCTCTTCTCCGTAGCGAACCTTTTTGCGGTTGTTCAGATCAATCGCGGTACGAGCGGCTTTCATTGCTTCATCGAGGTTGTCGAGACGATGCTGCCAGAAGGCATACAGAACGAGGAAGAGTGTGTTTTCCGGATACTCTCGCCGCAGTTCGTTGAGGTACTGTATTGCAGTGTCCCTTCGCCCTTCGGCAAAGAGAAACTGCGCGAGGAATAGCTTTGCCTCTGTTCGAGTATATACTCCTTTGTGAGCAGCAAGACGGAGCGAATTCAGTCCTCCTTCCAGATCTCCGCTGAATCCAAGTATACTCAATATCCATCGCATGGATGCCGGGATTTTCGCAATGAGGTACGTGAAGAGTCCGAAACCCATATGAGCGTCGTACAGTTTCGGATCCTCCCTGACGGCCTCCTCAAGGAGAAGATATCCTTTCCGCCCGTCCCGCGCCGCCTTGAGATACGAACGGCTGCCATGGTACGCAAGCCCTCGATAGCCGTAGATGCCGCCAAGGTAGAATTTTGTTGTAGCGTCCCGGCCATTGCGTTCGAGCAACCGCTCGCAGATGTCGATCACGCGTTCGGATTTCTCAAAAAACGCGGTTAGCTCACTTTCTTCCCGGACCAGACCGTACAGATAGAAGTGGACCATGCATTGGAAAAACGGCCCGCGCGGATCGCCAGGCGCCATCCTGCCCACCGAATCGAAAGCTTGCATGGCGTTGTCGACTTCAAGATTGTAAAGATTGTTAATGCCGCGCAGCGTGATGTCATGAACCTTGCCCCAGTCGATTGGCGCCGAGCGACATTCGAACGTGCAGATGATTGTAAGCGATAGAAAGAAGAAGAGTCTCACAGCACAACCCGTCAATGTGTTAGTGAAGGATGGAACGTATTGGCAACTATCGGAAACTCAATGGTGAGAATCGAGAGGGTCATTCCTTTGTATGCATTGCTTTTACTTCTTCGGGAGAAAACCTCGTCAGTTGGATTACCCGCGCACGTGCGCGAACCGAGGAGGGAACAACCATAAGCGCTTCCGCTTTGTTTTCGGCTTCAATGATCGCCCAGCCGGTATGGTCACCGTCCTTGCAGCCCCAGTCAAAGTGTGTCAGGTATCCAATCGCCAAGAGGTCTTGCAGCACGCGTACACATTCATCAAGAGTGTGATGCGATTCAACCAGAAATGAAGGCATGGTCTGGTCTCCTTTCATGAAAATGAGCATGAGACGTTATCCAATGAACGGTCAGCGCCTGTCACAAAGGTACGTCTTTGAGAAAAAAGTGTCAACAGTCTGGCAACGACTGCGTAACGGCGCACCACCGTTGAGGGTTGACTGCACAAGCAACGCAACAATCCATCTTTGCGCGCGTGTTTGAGATCGCTGAACACGCGCTTCACATTCTGTTCTTCTTACATAAAAAGAAGGGTTGACATTTTCTCCAAAGATTGTCATATAGAAAACAGGATACCCGCCGATCCGTTGGGAAACGACAGACATAATCATCCATCATAGACAAAGGAGGCACACTATGACGATCGAGAGTCGACACGGTGGAACAAGGGGCCTCATATTCGGATTTCTGGCAGGAAGTGCGATCGGGGCCACTCTTGCATTGCTGTATGCACCGGAGAAAGGGAAAAAGCTCCGAGCTGACATACGCGGAAAATCCGGAGAATTGCTGGATGAAGCGCAGGAATCGCTGGAAATAGCTTCAGAGAAAACATCACAGACACTCGACCAAGTGAGAAAAGCGAGCGATCGGGTTCTTGACAACGCCAAGGAAACCGTCTCCACCGCCGCGGCGAAAGTATCGAAGATACTTCCTCACAACCGGTGAACTCCTCCGACGATAAGGTTCTTTTTTCACACGTAGGAAACGGTCGGTTCATCCCTGGGCTGAATGCCGTTGGTTAGTCGTCGCAGCAAAAAGGAAACGCGTCTTACCCGCATCTTCTCCTTGTCGAGGGAACCGTAGCACACAATTACAATGCATCAACCAAGCAGCTTCAGCGGCGCCCGCCGCGGCCACCTCCATGGTAACCACCACCGCCACCCCTTTGGCCACCCCTGCCATAACCTCCACCACTCCTGCGACTACTGTCGGACTTGGGACGGGCCTCGTTGACCGTGATAGTTTGTCCCATAAACTCCTTGCCATTCAGGGCGCCCAACGCTGCCTCAGCCTCTAACCGCTTTGGCATCTCAACAAACCCGAATCCCTTTGACTCACCAGTGAATTTGTCCTTGATGATGTTTACCGAAAGAATCTTGCCAAATGCCTCGAACGCCTGACGCAAATCGTCGTCAGTTGCCTGACGCGGAAGGTTGCCGACGTAGATGTTCATGATGACCTCCTTGATTATGATATGTGGGCGAGTCTCTTCCAGCGTGCAAAGAAGAAGGCATGTGGCTTACCACCACCACAAGGTCGGCAAACGCCATCGTCGGATAATTGAGCGCACGTTGGATACAGCGCAGTACGACCTGCAACAAGATACAAACAAAACGAGGAATAATCTACGAGTATCGGCGATGTGTATTTTTATTCCGATCGTACGGAACCTCAACTAACCGATTCAATGTTAGTTCCTGTTGAATGTT